>DASXZS010000137.1:0-4310 GCA_036501785.1 Acidimicrobiales bacterium
GCCGAGGGCCGCATCGTGGCCGCCGGCTGCCGCGCCGACCAGGGCGATCTGGCCGGGGCCATCGCCCTGCTGGAGCGATCCGCCCGGCGGGTCAGCCACCCGCAGGAGCGCCACGTCCGCCAGTGGTACGCGCTGGCCGACCTGTACGAACGGGCAGGCGACATGCCGAAAGCACGGCAGTTCTTCGGCCGGGTTGCCGCGGCCGATCCGGACGCCTTCGACGTCCGCCAGCGCTTCCGGGCGCTGCGCTGAATTCGAGCGCCCCGCGATGGCCCTTGAGCCTCGAGTGGCATGGATCATCCGGGCGTTCAATGCCTTCGACCGCGGGCCCGGCGACCTGCCGATGGTCACCCGCCGGGCCCAGTCGGCTCGGTTGGCCCGCCTGCGCGGCCTGGTCATGCATCCCGGCCCCTCCGGTGTCGCGGTCGCCGACCAGTTGGTGCCCGTCCAGGGCGGAAAGATCACCGTCCGCCTCTACCGCCCGGCCAAACCAGGGACGTTGCCGTTGTACGTCTTCCTGCACGGCGGCGGCTGGTGCATCGGCACCCTGGACGAGCGCGACCCCCGGTGCCGGACCATCGCCCACGAAGCAGGCTGCCTGGTCGCCTCCGTCGACTATCGGCTGGCGCCCGAGAACACCTACCCGACGGCACCCGAGGACTGTTACGCGGCTCTGCAATGGCTGGTCACCCACGCCGACGAACTCGAATGCGACCCAGGTCGCGTGGCCATCGGCGGCGAATCGGCTGGCGCCAACTTGGCGGCCGTCGTCTGCCTGATGGCACGCGACCGGTCGGGGCCCGCCCTGCGCTACCAGTGGCTCGACGTGCCCGCGACCGACCTGACCCTGTCGCAGCCGTCGGTGCACTCGACCCCACCTGGTTATCTCCTCGACTTCACCCAGATGACCGCCTACCGCGACCACTACCTGCCCGAGCCGGAGCGGCAAGCCCTCGAGCCGTACGCCTCCCCCCTTCGGGCCGACGATCTCACCGGCCTCCCGCCAGCCACCGTCCTGACGTGCGGCCACGACCCGCTCCGCGACGACGGGTCGGCGTACGCGGCCCGGCTCACAGAGGCGGGAGTCGCCGTCCACCACGTGCATCTGGACGGGCACGTACACCCATCGTTCGCCTATACCCGGCTGGTCCCCTCGGCCCGGTCCTACGAGCACCAGGCCGTCGACTGGTTGGCCGCGGCCTGGGGCTGACCCCCGGCCCCTAGGCCCGGGCCCGGCCCAGGCGACGCGGACCCACCCCCGTCCTAACCTTGTCGATGCGGTCGTCCCCTGGGCGTCCGAGCTCGCCGGCGAGCGCTGGCCTCCCACCTGGAAAGTGGCGCGCCGGTGTCCGCCGGCGGGCGAGGAGGATGACGACGATGATCAACGTCGTGGTGTTGGAGGGTGTGCTGGCCAAGCCCGCCCAAGATCGCCAGCTGCCGTCCGGAAGCCGGCTCCTGACCCTGGAGGTCACCGTGGCCCGGACCGACGGCCCGGCCGAGCCGGTGCCGGTGGCCTGGTTCGACGCCCCGGCCGGAGCGGTGGCGCTCGACCAGGGCACCCCGGTCGTCGTGGTCGGGCGGGTCCGCCGGCGATTCTTCCGGTCCGGCGGCGCCACCCAGAGCCGCACGGAGGTCGTGGCCGAACGGGTGCTGCGGACCACCGAGGTCAAACGAGCCCGGGCCGCCCTCGCCGCCGCCGGGGCGGCGGTGGAAGCCGCGGCCGCCGCCCTGGGCGCGTGAGCCGGCGACCAGGATCGATCAGTGAGCCCGCGCGCCGGCTACGGCATGCCCGCCAGCTCCTCCAGCAGGCAGGCCACGCCGTCCTCCGAGTTGGGCGGCAGCACCCGAGCCACCAGCGCCAGCACATCCGGGATGGCGTTGGCCGGCGCCATGGCGATGCCGGCCCAGGCCAGGACCGAGAGGTCGTTGTGGTTGTCACCGATGGCCACCACCTGGTCGATCCCGACGCCCAGCCGGTCGCAGACTCGCTCCAGGGCGTAGGCCTTGGAGACCTGGGGCGCACCGATGTCGACCCAGTCGAGCCCCGACGTCGTCACGTGGCCCTCCTCGGCGACCTCGTGTTCCAGCCGGGAGATGAGCCCTCTGGCGGAGAGGCCCGGTACCCGGGCGATGAGCTTGATGCACCCGCGCGCCACGATGGGCCGCACGTCGTCGACCTCAGCGAGCTGCTCTTGCCAGTCGACCGGCACCTGGAAGAACCCGCGCTCGTAGGAGAAGCATTCGAGGCCGTCGGTGGCCAGGAGGACATCCGGTTCGGCGCCGCGAATCAGGTCGACCAAGCCGGCGCCGATGTCGCCGGCCATCTCGGACACCTCGAGCACTTCGCCACCGTCGAGGTCGACGATGGCCGCCCCGTTGGCGCAGACGCCCAGCGGGCCCAGACCGGCTGCCTCGGCCAGCTCCCAGGTCGCCTGCGGGGGCCGGCCAGTGATGGGTACCACGTGGATGCCTGCCGCTCGGGCCTGGGCTACCGCACGGGCCGTCCTCGGGGTCACCTGCCCACTCGGGTCGAGCAGGGTACCGTCGAGGTCGGTCGCCACCAGGCGGACGATCGGGTTGGCCCCCTCCGGCCGGCCGCCCCGTGCCGCCGCGTCCCCCCGCCTGTGCACCTGCGCCAGGCTACCGGGCCGGCGCCCTAGGCTCGGGACCAGCCATAGGCTTGCAGTCAGACCGCCGAGCCGAGATCAGCCGAGACGCCGGCCCGCGCGACCGGCCGAAACCAGGAGCCTTGCCACATGGACCTGCACAGCCTGCTGGGCGACGAGGCGGGGAGCCTGCTCTCCTACGAGTGCAAGGGCGTCCCCCGCGACGACCTGATCCTGCCCGGGCCGGACGCCATCGACTCGGTGATGAGCTGGTCGGACCGGCCCATTCCGGTGCTGCGGAACCTCGCAGCGTTGTACAACCACGGCCGCCTGGGCGGCACCGGCTACCTGTCGATCCTGCCCGTGGACCAGGGAATCGAGCACTCGGCCGGGGCGTCCTTCGCCCGCAACCCGGCGTACTTCGATCCCAAGAACCTCGTCGAGTTGGCCATCGAGGGCGGTTGCAACGGCTTCGCCACCACCTTGGGGGTCCTCGGCATGGTGGGCCGGCGCTACGCCCACAAGATCCCGTTCATCGCCAAGCTCAACCACAACGAGCTGCTCACCTACCCCAGCCAGTACGACCAGATCTTCTTCGGCTCGCCGCAGGAGGCCTACGAGCTGGGCGCCGTCGGCGTGGGTGCCACCATCTATTTCGGGTCGGAGCACGCCACCCGTCAGATCCAGGAAGTGTCGGAGGCGTTCCAGGAAGCCCACGCCCTCGGGATGTTCACGGTCCTGTGGTGCTACCTCCGCAACAGCGCCTTCAACAAGGACGGCGTCGATTACTCGCTGGCGGCCGACCTGACCGGTCAGGCCAATCACTTGGGCGTCACCATCGAAGCCGACATCATCAAGCAGAAGCAGGCCGAGAACAACGACGGGTATGGGGTCATCGGCTTCGGCCGCACCGATCCGCTCGTGTACGACCAGCTCACCACCGACAATCCCATCGACCTCACCCGGTGGCAGCTCGTCAACTGCTACATGGGCCGGATCCCGTTGATCAACAGCGGGGGAGAGTCCAAGGGCGACTCCGACCTGGCCCAAGCCGTGCGCACTGCGGTGATCAACAAGCGAGCCGGCGGTGCCGGGCTCATCTCCGGCCGCAAAGCCTTCCAGCGCCCCACCTCGGAGGGCATCGCCCTGCTGCACACCATCCAGGACGTCTATCTGGACCGGGAGATCACGGTCGCCTAGGCGCGCCCGGCGGAGCCGACTGGTCGCGGAGGAGGGCCACCACCTCGTCGTCACCCGTCTGGGCGAAGTCGTCGTAGAACTGCCCGATGGCGCCCAGCCAGCCCGGCGTCTCCAGGCACCAGACGTCGTCCGCCACGTCGGCGAGCAACGCCGCCACGTCGGGCGGCCCGACCGGGACGGCCACCACCACCTGGGCCGCCCCGCGGGCCCGGGCCACCTGGCAGGCCGCCCGCGCCGTCGATCCGGTGGCGATGCCGTCGTCGACCACCAGGGCGGTCCGCCAACCCAGCGCCACCGGGGGGCGATCGCCGCGGTAGCGCGCGGCCCGCCGGTCCAGCTCGCTCCGTTCCTGCCGCTCGACCTCGGCCAGCACGTCCGGACGAATACCGCCCCGTGCCGCCACTTCGGTGTTGACGATCACCGCACCCTCCTCGCCGATGGCGCCCATGGCCAACTCGGGCTGGAAGGGCACCCCGAGCTTGCGCACGATGATCACGTCCAGCG
>DASXZS010000138.1:0-5512 GCA_036501785.1 Acidimicrobiales bacterium
GCCCACGGCCACCAGCAGCGGGGTCTTTTCCACCCGTCCCCCCGGATGGAAACGGTCGTCCACCCCCGGCGCCACGACCGACACCCGCGACGGATCCAGGCCCAGGGTGGCCACGATGGTGCGGCGCGACGACTCCGATAGCGTTACCACCGGGGTGCCGGCGTACAGGGGTGGCGCCAGGCGCCGTTCGATCCACTTGCCGGCCCGGGCCACGGTGCGGGGCAGCACCAGGTCCCACATGCCGCCGTGCACGTGGTGCAGGAACACCACTCGGGGGTGGGGGGCCCACAGGGGCGAGAAGAACGGCATGCCGTTCCAAATCTCGACCACCCCGTCGGGCCGGTTGCGGCCGGCGGCCAACCCGGTGGCCGCCGCGGCAGGAAAGATCCCATAGCGGCCGGCCGGCCGGCGGGTCCGGTAGCCGTCCCGCTCCGAGTGGCGGGGAGCGCCCGGAGCGCGGGACGTGGTGAGCTGGACGTCGACGCCGGCGGCGGCCCATCGTTCGGCGATGCGCGCCGCGTGCACCTCCGAGCCGCCGGCCTCGGGGTGGTCGAGGTCCCGCCAGGCCAGGATCTGGACGCGGCGGAGCCCGGCGTTGGCGGCGAGGATGGCGAGTCGTTCCTGGGGGTGGCGGGGACCGATGTCGAGGCTCTCCGGCCAGACGGCGTCGACCGACGCGACCGACCCGGGTGCGACGACGGCGCCGGCCGCGTCTTCGATGCCTTTCACCGGCTGGCCGCCAGGGTGCCGGTCGTGGGCACCGGGACAGGCACGGGGGCTGGGGCGGGGAGGGCGGCAGACCGGCCTCGCCGCCTCCCTCGTAGGGCCGGCCGCTCCACCACGACGTAACTGGCGGTGGCGGCCAGGAGGGCCATCCCCCCCACCGCCCCGAACAGCTGCCACAGGGGGATGCGGAACAGGTGGTCGCCAGTCCAGCGCAGGAACAGCATCAGCGCGGCCTCGTGCCAGAGGTACACGCCGTACGACACCAGCCCGATGAGGGCCACCGGCTGGGCCCGCAGCAAGCCCCGCAACAGGCCGCGATCTTGGGGGCCGAATACCGCGGGTAGGACCAGGAACAAGGCGAAGAGGCCGTACAGCGTCTGTCGTACGAGGCTGATCCCTACGGGGCTCTGGTAGATCGGTATCAAGGGCAGCCTGATGTTGCCCACCGCCACGAAGGCGCCGGCAGCCAGGGCCCAACTAGCCCAGGGCAACGCCGGGTGCCACAGCCAGGCCGGCCGGTGGTCGGTCTGGGCGAGGTAGGCGCTCACTACCGCCAGCAGCATCCCGAGGGCGAACAGGTCGACAAAGCCGGGTAGCCAGTTCGGCATGGTGGTCGACAGCGAGGTGTGCATCTGCAGCACCCAGATCCGGTAGGCCAGCCCGACCACGACCAGGGAGGCCAGGCCGGCCAACTCCACCCGGAGCTGGGTGTCAACCGGTCGGCGGGGATGGGCGGCGGGCCGGTGCCGGTGCCGGCGAAATGGGCCGGCGGGCCGGCGCCGGCTGGACGGCCCGGCCGCGCCGAGCCGGCCCATCAGCGTCGCCCACAAAGGAAGCGTCAGGTAGAAGGTCATCTCCGTGCACACGGACCAGGCCTGGGTGATGCCCGTCAGGGTGTAGTTGGGCAGGTAGATCTGGGCGAAGCCCAGGTAGATGGGCAGGGACCACCAGGCGTGGCGAACCGTATCGGCCTGGAGCACGTAACTGACGACCAGGAACGCCACCCAGTAGGCCGGGATGATGCGCCGCAGCCGGCGGACCCAGAAGCGGCGGGCGTCCGGCGCCGGCGTCCCTCGGAAGTGGGCAACCGCGAAGGGCCGGTACAGGAGGAATCCGGAGATCACGAAGAAAACCGATACGCCGATCTCCAGACGGGAGGTGTAACGACCGAGCCCGCTGCGCCCGGTGAAACCTGACACGAAGGTGGTGTGCACCCCGACGACCGATATCGCCGCGATGGCCCGAAGGCCATCGAAGCAGGGGTATCGCGGGGCAGACTGTGTCGGTCGTGGAGTGGTTGTGCGGATGAAAGGAACTCCCCCGGTGATCCATTCGTCTCGGTGGCGGACTGCGGAAGCGTAACGAACGCGACCGCGCAGATGGGTTGGACGCGGGGAATGTGCGATTCCGGCCCCCCGCCGGCCCCGCCTCAGCCGCCAACTTGCCGGGCGGTGGCTCGCCGGCCCGGCAACTTGACCACCTCGATGGCGTTGGGGAGCTGCTCTTTGATCGAGCTGTCGTGGGTGACGACGAGCACCTGGCGGAACCGGCCGCGCAGCCGCTCCAACGCCAGCAACATGCGGGCCTTGCGGTCCTCGTCCAGCGGCCCGAACACCTCGTCGAGAACCAACAGACCCACGGACCCGCCCGACTGGAAGTGGATGTGCTCGCTGATGGCCACGCGGAGGGCCAGGTTGGCCAGGTCGATCTCGGATCCGGAGAAGCGGTCCAGGCCGTACACCTTGCCGGCGTCGCTGATCTGCAACTCGTAGGTCTCCGGGTCGACCTGCAGCTCGTCGTAGTCGTGATCGGTGAGCTCGGCGAACAGCTCGGCGGCCTGCACCGCCAGCCGGGGTCCAACCGAGGCCACGACCGTGTTGCGGAATTCGGCCAGGAGGTCGGCCACCCGGGACAGGTGGCGGGCGTCCGACTCGAGTTGGGCCAGCTTGGCGTGCTGTTGCTCTCCGTCGGCCAGCCGGGCGGCCGCCGCCTCGTGCTTGGCCCGCTCGCCGGCGGCCGCGACGGCGGCGCCCTGGGCTCGCCGGCGGGCGGCCTCGCTGACGGCGAGGGCCTCGTTGTGGGTGGCTGAGGCGCGTGCGACGGCCTCCTTGTCGAACGCCAGGGCTCGGACTTTGTCGAGCAGGGCCTGGACCCGACCCGTGGCGTGCGCCACCCGCTCGTGCTGGACCGCGAGGGCGGCTTCCAGGGCGGGGCGGCGCTCGAGCCGGACCCGCACCCGGTCGGCCGAGGTGTGGGCGGCGTGCTGGCGATCCACCTGGGCCCGCAAATCCGTCACGGCCCGGGCCAGGGCTTCCGCCCCCGGGCCACCCCAGCCGTCCGGGCCACCCCAACCGTCCGGGTCGCCCCGAACGTCCGGTCGGCCCAAACCGTCGGGGCCGTCAGGGCCGTCGGAACCGAGGACTGCGGCCTTGTCGGGCGCCAGCGTGAGCACCACCGACCAGGCCTGGCGCGCCGTGGCGACGAGCTCCTGCTGGCGCCGGTCGGCTTGCTCCCACTGGCTGTGGGCGGTCCGGGCGGACTCGGCGGCGGCTACCACGTCGGTCCGGTGGGTCTCGGCGGCCCGGGCCAGCTGGTGGGCCTTGGTCACCTGCTCCGAAAGACCCGCCCTCCTCGACCGGGCTTCCCCCAGCTCCGCAGCCCGGTGGGCCTGGACCTGCTCGAAAGCGTTGCCGAGGGCCTGCCCGCACACCGGGCAGTCGGCCTCCCCGCCCAGAGCGGCCGAACGAGCCGCGGCCTGCTCGGCCCGGTCGAGGTCGGCCGCGGCCGCCTGGACCAGGGCCTCCAGGGCCGCCAACCGCTGACCGGAGGCAACGGACTCGGCCTGGGCGGCCTCCACCACCGCCGAGTCGAACGGAGCGGGTTCCGGCGGCAGCACCACCTGCGCCGCAGCCGAAGCGGCCGCCGCGGCCCCGGTCAACGCCTCCAGCAGTCGCTCGTTGACGTCGAGGCCGCAAGCCGTCCGCTCCAACCCTGCGAGCTCTCCGGCCGCGGCCACCAGAGCGCCCAGCTCCGCCTGCTGTTCGCTCGCCGTCTCGGTAAGACCCTCGAGCTCCTGGCGGGCGTGGCGACCTTCCACGACCAGGTTGTCGTACTCCTGCCGGCGCCGGTCGAGGCTGGCCAGCTCGGCGGCTACCGTCTGCAGGCGCTCGTGGGCGGCGGCGGCGGCGTGCTGTTCGCCGTCGGCTGCGACCGAGATGGCAGCCGCCCGGGCCTCGGCGTCCGCGGCCTCGACCCGCAGCACCTCGAGGTCAGGCAGCATGCGCCGGGCCTGCTCGTGGCCGGCGGTGGTGGCCCGGGCGTCCTTGCGGGCCGCGTCGCGCGCCCCGTCGAGCGGGGTGATCCCGAGCAGGCGGAGGACCAGCCGGAGTCGGTCCGCGGGGGAGCGGTCGGAGAAGGCGGCCAGCTGCTTCTGCTCGGCGAACACCGAGGCCCGGAACGCCCCGTCGTCCATCCCCAGCACCGACTCGATGTACCGGGCCGCGTCGCGTACCCCCTCCGACATGACCAGCCCGTCGCAGCGGGCCTCCAGCCGGGGCGTGGCGTTGATCCCGCTCAGGCTGCGCCGGACCACATAGAGGTGGCCCTCGTGCTCGAACTCCACCTCGGTGACGCAGTCGCCGCCGACGCCGGAGGTCCGGACCAGATCTTTGGTGGTGCGAGCCTTCCCCCACAACGTCCACACGATGGCTTCCAACAGGGTGGACTTGCCGGCCCCGTTCGGCCCGTAGACCCCGACCAGGCCGGGCGGCAGGGCCAGATCCAGCTCGTCCTCGTAGACCCGGAAGTTGCGCAGGTACAGGCGGGTGATCAGCACCGGCCGGTCACCCCGCGTCCCCCGCGGCTTCGATGGCGGCGCCGATGTAGTCGTGGCCCAGGCCCCGGATCCGATAGCGGTCCAGGCCGGTAAGATCCTGTCCCTCCAGGTAGCCGTCCCACTGGCCGGTGAGATTGGCCATCGACGGCAGCTCGGCGTGCATGGTGGTCGCCAGGAACTGCGGCTCCAGCTTGAGCAGCAGGGCCGCGCCGGCGGCGTCGCGCACCGCCTGTGTGTCGAGCAACCGGTACACCTCGGGATCCACGTTCTCCAGGTACAGCCGGGCGACGGCGCCGGCCGGGACCGACGCCGCCCGCTCCAGGACCCGCTCTTGCAGTTCGCTCGGCGACAGGCCGACGGCGAAGATCGACTCCAGGGTGACCAGCGGGCGCAACCCGCCGAGCGGGACGTGCCGACACTCACCAGAGTCGGTGTCGAGGACGACGATGCCCTTGGCCCGATCCGGGTCGTCCGCAAAGCTAAACGTATCCGTCGATCCCGCGTACCACATCCCCTCGGCCACCCGGGCGAAGGTGTGGTAGTGACCGAGCAGGACCAGGTCCGATTGCAGGCGCCCGGCGTCCACCTCCAGCTCGTTGATGTCGGCGTGGCGGGGCTGTAGCTGCGTCAGGCGGGGGTGGGTGATCAGCAGGTTG
The DNA here is from genome assembly GCA_036501785.1 of Acidimicrobiales bacterium. Lineage (GTDB taxonomy): Bacteria > Actinomycetota > Acidimicrobiia > Acidimicrobiales > Palsa-688 > PALSA-693. Next base: position 5,218 of record DASXZS010000138.1, read on the forward strand.
GTGACGCCGGGCCGCCGCTGCCGGGCCGCCTCGTCGAGGGCGCCCAGGGCCGCCTCGACATTGAGCATCTGCGGCACGGCGTGCACGACCAAGCCGGGCAGCTCGAACCGCTCGTAGGCCAGGCGGTGGGCGAAGTGCATCTCCGGGAAGTTGTCCGCCAGGGCCGAGTAGGGGCTGCCGGTGCCAGGCAGCCGGGGGGTGTCGTGGTTGCCGCTGATCACCACCGCCGGCAGGCCGTGGGCCCGGATGCGGGCCAGGGCCCGCTGGGCCACCCGGAACGAACGGTAGGTGGGTC
>DASXZS010000139.1:0-10698 GCA_036501785.1 Acidimicrobiales bacterium
GGCCACAACGGACTGCGCTCCATCAAGGCTCACCTCCACTCCGATGCCTTCACCCGGGTGCGCATCGGGATCGGGAAACCTCCGGGCGGCAAGGAACAAGGGGCCGACCACGTGCTCAAGAGTCCCTCCCGGCGAGACCGCACCGAGCTCGACGTCAGCATCGAGGTGTCGGCGGACGCGGTGGAATGCATACTGGTCGAGGGACTGGCAACGGCCCAGAACCGGTTCAATGGCTGAAGTGCCCCCCACCGCCACCCTGGCGCCCCTACTGCCGTTGCTGCGCAGCGACGACACCTTTGCTGGCCTGCGCGGTTTGCGCAGCGGGATCATCGCCGTCCCCGAACCGGCCCGGGCCTTCGCCGTCGCCGGGGTAGCCCAGGCCTCCGGCCGGCGCCCCACCCTGGTGGCGGTGCCGACCAACACCGAGGCCGAGCGCTTGGCCCACGACCTGACGGCGTTTCTCGGCGCCGACCAGGTGGACGTGTGTCCGGCCTGGGAAACACTGCCCTTCGAGCGGGTCAGTCCCAGCGTGGAGACCATGGGCCGGCGCCTGCGGGCTATGTGGCGGCTGCGTAGCGGCGGGCGGGGCCACCCCGGGCGGTTGCCCCAGGTGCTGGTGGCCCCGGTGCGATCGCTGCTGCAACGCCTGGGACCGCACGTCGAGGACGTGGAACCGGTGGTCGTCCGCAAAGGCGAGCAGATCGACATCGAAGTCCTGGTGGCCCGGCTGGTCGGCGTGGGCTACCGGCGGGAGTACCAGGTTGAGCACCGCGGCGAGCTGGCCGTGCGCGGCTCCATCGTCGACGTCTTCGGCTCGACGGCCGACGGCCCGGTCCGCGTCGACTTGTGGGGCGACGAGGTGGACCGGCTCAGTCGGTTCTCGATCGGGGACCAGCGCTCCACCGATGATCTCACCGAGGTGGAGCTGTTCGGCTGCCGGGAGCTAGTCCCCTCCGAGGAGGTCCGGGAGCGCGCCGCCCGCCTGGTCGGTGAGGCACCGTGGGGTCGCCAGCAGTGGGAGCGGCTCCGTGAAGGTCTGGTGTTCGACGGCATGGAGTCCTGGCTGCCGTGGCTCACCGCCGAGGAGCACCTGCTGGTGGATCTCCTGCCGTCGAACGCGCTGGTGCTGCTGGTGGAGCCCCGCCGCATGCGGGACCGGGCCGCCGAGCTGCTCGACGAGGAAGCCGCCCTGGCCGGCACCCTGGCCCAGACGTGGGGCGCCGGCGGGGAGGAGTTCCCACGGTTACATCTTCCCTTCGAACGGCTCCTGGCCCACACCGACGCAGCCGCGCTGACCATGACCGCGGCCCCCGAAGGTCCCGGCACCGAGGTGGTGGCGGCCGCCGGCTGGGATCCCGTCGTCGGCGACGGCGAACGGTTGATGGGCCAACTGCGGGATCTCCAATCCCGCGGCTATTGCATCGTGGTGTGCGCCGAGGGTCGAGGCAGCGGCGCCCGGCTGGCCGCCCTACTGGCCGAGCACCGGCTGCCGGCGCCCTTCCTCGACACCGCCCCCGGCGACACCTCCCCCGCCGCCGGCGCCGCCAGCATCGCCGATCCCGGCATCCGGGTGGTCCTCCAGCCGCTCGAGCGGGGCTTCCTCTACCCGCCCGTGAAGCTGGCTGTGCTCGCCGAGGGCGACCTGACCGGCCGCCGGCGGGCTCACCGCCGGCCCCGGCCCCGGGCCCGCAACGCCGAGACCTTCTTCGACGACATCACGGCCGGCTCGTATGTCGTCCACTACCAGCACGGCGTAGGCCGCTTCGGCGGGATGGTGCGCCGCTCCATCGGTGGGGTCGAGCGCGACTACTTGGTGCTCGAGTACAAGAGCGGCGACAAGCTGTACGTCCCGTCTGATCAGGTCGACCTGCTCCGGCCCTATACCGGCGGCGAGTCGCCGGCGCTCAGCCGCCTCAACGGCACGGACTGGCAGCGGGCCAAGTCCCGAGTCCGGGCCGCGGTGCGCGAGATTGCCCAGGAGCTGGTGGTCCTGTACCAGAAGCGAATCAACGCCCCCGGCCACGCCTTCCCGCCGGACACGCCGTGGCAGCGCGAGATGGAGGAGTCTTTCCCCTACAACGAGACCCCCGATCAGCTCAAGGCCATCGATGACGTCAAGGCGGATATGGAGGCGGAAGCCCCCATGGATCGCTTGGTGTGCGGTGACGTCGGTTTCGGCAAGACCGAGGTGGCCATCCGGGCTGCCTTCAAGGCGGTGCAGGACGGCAAACAGGTTGCCGTCCTGGTGCCCACCACCCTGCTGGCCTCCCAGCACTTCCAGACGTTCTCCGATCGCTTCGCCGGCTACCCGGTCCGGGTGGAGATGCTGTCCAGATTCCTCACGCCCACCCAGGCCCGGCAGGTGGTGGACGGCCTGGCCGAAGGGTCAGTCGACGTGGTCATCGCCACCCACCGGCTCTTGTCCGGCGACCTGCGGTTCAAGGACCTGGGCCTGCTGGTTGTCGACGAGGAGCAGCGGTTCGGGGTCAGCCACAAGGAAGCCATCAAGAAGCTGCGCACCGACGTCGACGTGCTCACCCTGACGGCCACTCCCATCCCGCGTACCCTGGAGATGAGCCTGACGGGCATCCGCGACCTGACCCTCCTGCACACGCCGCCGGCCGATCGCCAGCCCATCCTCACCTACGTCGGCGAGTACGACGACCGGGCCGTGGCCGAGGCCATGCGCCGGGAGCTGCTGCGGGAGGGGCAGGCTTTCTACGTCCACAACCGGGTCGCCACCATCGAGAAGGTGGCCGCCGAGCTGCGGGCCCTGGTGCCCGAAGCCAGAGTGTGCGTGGCCCACGGGCAGATGGACGAAGGCGCCCTGGAACGGGTCGTCCTGGATTTCTGGGAAGGGGCCTACGACGTGATGGTGTGCACCACCATCATCGAGTCGGGCATCGACATGCCCACCGTGAACACCCTCGTGGTCGACCGGGCCGACCGCTTGGGCCTGGGCCAGCTGCACCAGCTGCGGGGCCGGGTGGGCCGGGCCGGGCAGCGGGCCTACGCCTACCTGCTGTTCCCGCCGGATCTGGCCCTCTCCGAAGAGGCTTACGAGCGGCTGCGCACCATCGGTGAGCACACCGAGTTGGGCTCCGGGTTCAAGATCGCCATGCGGGACCTGGAGATCCGCGGCGCGGGCAACCTGCTCGGCGGCGACCAGTCCGGTCACATCGCCGCAGTGGGCTACGACCTGTACGTGCAGATGGTGAGCGAAGCCGTCGCCGAGCTCAAGGGCGAAGACCTGCGCCCGCCGGCCGAGATCAAGCTGGACCTGCCCGTGACCGCCAACCTGCCGGCGGACTACGTCTCCCGCGAGGATCTGCGCCTGGAGGCCTACCGCCGCTTGGCCACCGTGACCACCCACCCCGAGGTCGACGACATCGAGTCCGAATGGCTCGACCGCTACGGCCCGTTGCCCGCGCCGGCCGCGTCCCTGTTGCGCATCGGCCATCTCCGAGCCGAGTGCGCCCGGCTGGGTATCCACGAGGTGGCCGTCGTCACCTCCGGCGCGGGCCTCTCGAGCGGCGGGTTCACCGCCCGCCTGTCGCCCCTCGAGCTCAAAGCCAGCCAGCGGGTCCGCCTCACCCGCCTGGTCCCGAAGGCGGTGTACAAGGAGGACGTCCGGCAACTGGTCATCCCGCTCCCCCGGGGCGCCGACCCGGCCGCGGACCTGGCCGCCTTGCTGAGCCAGCTGGCTCCACCGGTAGCATCAGCGGCGCCGTGAAACCCACCCGACGCCTGCTGGCCGGAGCCGCCGCACTCCTGGCCGTGTCCCTCACCGCCTCGGCGTGCGACACCTCGCCGTACGCGGCCCGCATCAACTCGAGCGTGATCAAGCAGACGGCCCTCTACTCCGAGCTGCGGGCCTGGGCCGGCAACACCCAGTACGTGGCGGCCTTCAACACATCCAATTCCACCACCAACGGGGGGTCGGGGCTCACCATCGCCGGCGACGGTCCGGGCACGTACAACAGCACCTGGGTGGCCAACATCCTCGCCGGCATGATCGAGGCGGTCGTGGTCTCCAAGCAACTGACGACGCTGCCGGGGGCGCCCAGCCCCAGCCCCTCCGTACTGGCCGCGGCCCGATCGGTCAGCGAGATCAGCCAGATCGGTTGGGACCGCTTCTCGCCCGCCTTCCGGCAGACCCTGGTGCGACGCCTGGCCGACGTGGCCCTCTTGAGCGGCCTGCCCTCGGTCTCCTCCTCGACCTTGCTGGGCGTCTACCACCAGTACCAGCCTTACTTCTTCACCCAGATCTGCACGATGCAGGCCGCGGCCGGCACCCTCGCTCAGGCGCGGAACCTGGCCGCCACCGGCCTCCCCAACGCCAACCAGACCTGCTACGACCAGCCCGGATTCGAGGCCCAGTCGGCCAGCTTCCAAAACGCCATCATCTCCTTGGCCGTCGGCCACACTGCCTCGCCGATCCAGACGAGCTACGGCTACCTGGTGGTCAAGGTGGCGAGCCGCGCCGACCAGCCCTTCAGCTCCGACGTGGGACGGGTCCTGTCGGTCGCCATCAACAGCGCCCAGGGCACCGCCGATGCGGTGGTGAACGCCGCCGTGGCCAAGGCCCGGGTGCAGATCAACCCGGCCTTCGGCACCTGGAAGTCGTCGCAGGTCGTGCCGCCGGCAGCCCCGAACGCCAGCGCGTGACCGGCCGGGTCGTCGTCGTCGGTCTCGGGCCAGGCGATCCCCGGCTCGTGAGCCTGGCCGCGGCTGAGGCGATCACCTCCGTCGAGACCCGCTTCGTACGCACCACCCGCCATCCGAGCGCGCCCCTCGTCGAGCCGGCTATCGCCTTCGACCACCTGTACCAGCAGGCTGCCTCCATCGACGAGGTCTACCCCGCCATCGTCGAGCAGCTCGTCGCGGCCGCCGTTGACTGCGGCGAGGTCCTCTACGCCGTGCCGGGATCGCCCCTCGTCGCCGAGCGCAGCGTGGAGTTGTTGCGCGGCGACCCGCGGGTCGCGGTGGACGTGGTGCCATCCCTATCGTTCCTCGACCTGGCCTGGGCCCGCTTGGGCATCGACCCCATGCAAGCCGGCGTGCGCCTCGTCGACGGCCACCGTTTCGCGGTCGAAGCCGCCGGCCAGCCGGGCCCGCTGCTCGTCGGCCAATGCGACAGCCGGCTCGTTCTGTCGGAGATCAAGCTGACGATTGACGACGGCCCCGACGTCACAGTGCTGCAGCACCTCGGCCTGCCCGACGAGCACGTCACGACCGTGGCCTGGCCGGACCTCGACCGGGCCGTCACCCCGGACCATCTCACCTGCCTGTGGATCCCGGTCCTCGCCGAGCCGGTCGGGGCCGAGCTGGCCCGCTTCGTCGAGCTGGTGCGCACCCTCCGAGCCCGCTGCCCCTGGGACCAGCAACAGACCCACCGCAGCCTCACCCGCCACCTCCTCGAAGAGACCTACGAGGTGCTCGAGGCCATCGACGAGTTCGACTACGACCACCTCGAGGAGGAGCTCGGCGACCTGCTCTTCCAGGTGGCCTTCCACGCCACCCTGGCGGCCGAGGAGGGACAGTTCACCCTGGCGGACGTGGCCCGCGGGGTCCACGACAAGCTGGTCGCCCGCCACCCCCACGTCTTCGGCCCGCCCGGCGAGCCCATGCCGAACTGGGAGGAGCTCAAGAAGGCCGAGAAGGGCCGGGCCAGCATTATGGACGGCGTCCCGGGGAGCCTGCCGTCGCTCCTGTACGCCGCCAAACTCCAGAGCAAGGCGGCCTCGGTAGGTTTCGATTGGAAAGACGCCGCCGGGGCCTGGCCCAAGATCCACGAAGAACTGGGCGAGTTGCAGGAAGCCATGGGCCAGTCGGCTGACGCGGTCAACGAGGAGCTGGGCGACGTGCTGTTCGCCGTCGTCAACGTCGCCCGCCATCTCGGCCTCGACCCCGAATCTTCCCTCCGGGAGGCCTCGGCCAAGTTTCGCCGGCGGTTCGCGGCCATGGAGGCGCTCGCCGCGGACCGGGGCGTTCCCATCGACGACGACCTGTGGGACGAGGTCAAGGCGCGGTTACAACCCGGCGCATGATCGGGCTGGCGGCTCCCGAGCGGCTACCGTTTCAACACCAGTCACAGGAGCCACAGCACCATCACACCATGAGTGAGATCGAGCAGTTGATCGGGCGGGAGATCCTCGACTCCCGGGGCAACCCGACCGTGGAGGTCGAAGTGCTTCTCGAGTCGGGGGCCACCGGGCGGGCGGCGGTGCCATCGGGCGCGTCGACGGGTACTCACGAGGCGGTTGAGCGGCGCGACGGCGGCGAGCGGTACGGCGGCAAAGGGGTGGCATCCGCCGTCGCCCACGTCAACGGTGAGATCGCCGCCACGGTAGAAGGTCTCGAAGCGCTCGACCAGCGGGGCCTGGACGCCGCCCTGGTCGACCTCGACGGCACGCCCAACAAGTCTCGCCTGGGGGCCAACGCCCTGCTCGGCGTGTCGCTGGCCGTCGCCCACGCCGCAGCTGGCGAGGTCGGACTACCCCTCTACCGCTATGTCGGGGGAGCCGGCGCCCACCTCCTGCCGGTCCCCATGCTCAACGTCGTCAACGGCGGGGCCCATGCCGACAACAACGTCGACCTCCAGGAGTTCATGATCGTGCCGGTCGGGGCGGCGTCCTTTGCCGAGGCCCTGCGCTGGGGGGCCGAGACCTATCACCGGCTCAAGGAGCTGCTGCACCGGCGCGGTCTGTCCACCGCCGTCGGCGACGAAGGTGGGTTCGCGCCCAACTTGCCGTCGAACGAGGAGGCGGTCAAGGTCCTGGTGGAGGCCATCGAGGCGGGTGGCCGCGAGCCCGGTCGCGACGTCGCCATCGCCATCGACGCCGCCGCGAGCGAGTTCTACCGGGACGGTCAGTACCGGCTCGCGGGAGAGGACCGGTCGTTGCCGGCGGAGGACTTCGTCGCCTACCTGGCCCGGCTGTGCGACACCTACCCGATCATCTCCGTCGAGGACGGGATGGCCGAAGACGATTGGGACGGATGGGCCACCCTGACGGCCCTCCTCGGCGACCGGGTGCAGCTCGTCGGCGATGACGTCTTCGTCACCAATGAGGATCGGCTGGCACGCGGCATCGAGGCCGGGGTGGCCAACGCCATCCTCATCAAGGTCAACCAGATCGGGACCCTCTCGGAGACGCTCGACACCATGGCCCGCGCCGGGCGCGCCTCTTACGCGTCGGTGATGTCGCATCGTTCGGGTGAGACCGAGGACACGACCATCGCCGACCTGGCGGTGGCGACCGGCTGCGGCCAGATCAAGACCGGCGCCCCGGCCCGCTCCGATCGGGTGGCCAAGTACAACCAGCTGCTGCGCATCGAGGGAGGGCTCGGGGACACGGCCCGCTACCCCGGGCGGAAGGCGTTCCGGTCTCGATGAGGCGAGCGGTTCGGTTGCTGTTGATCGGAGTGGCGGTCGGCGGGGTGCTCTTCCTCTTTATCCTGCCGGGGCGGACCTGGCTGGCCCAGGGGCGGGCCACCGCTGCGGCCCAGCGTCAGGACGCCGCCTTGTCGCAGGAGAACGCCGCCCTGACCAAGCGGGTGGCCCAGCTCCAGAACACCGGCTACATCGAGCAACTAGCCCGCCAGCAATACGGCTTGGTCCTACCCGGCGAGACGGCCTACGGCATCGTCTTGCCGACGGCGGCGCCGACCACGGTGCCTCCGCCAGCCAAGCCCCGGCACCACCACAGCTTCTGGCAGAGCTTGGAATTCTGGAACTGACGCAAGCCGTACTGGGCGGCGTAGTGTCGACTGCGTGACCAAGATCTCGATGCACGTCAACGGCGAGCTCCGCCAGCACGACGTGGAGCCTCGTACCCTGCTGGTGCACTACCTGCGCGACTCCGTTGGCCTGACAGGGACCAACATCGGCTGTGACACGTCGTCGTGCGGAGCGTGCACCATCCTTGTCGGCGGCGAATCGGTCAAGTCGTGCACCATGCTGGCCGTCCAGGCCGACGGCGCCGACCTCACCACCATCGAGGGCCTGGCGGACGGGGACCGCATGCATCCCATGCAGGAGGCGTTCCGGGAGTGTCACGGCTTGCAGTGTGGGTACTGCACCCCAGGCATGGTCATGGCCGCGGTGTCGTTCCTGGCCGAGCATCTCGATCCCACCGAAGCCGAGGTCCGCGAGGGACTCGAAGGCAACCTGTGCCGCTGCACCGGCTACCACAACATCGTCAAAGCGGTCCTGGCCGCGGCCCAGGCCCCGGCGGCGAGCGCGGCGTCATGACCGCCGTCGAGGTTCCTCCAGGAGTCGTCGGCACCCGGGTCCGGCGCCGGGAGGATCCGGCCCTGCTCAGCGGTGAAGCTCGTTTTGTCGCCGACCTGGTGGTGCCGGGTGCGTTGCACGCCGCCATGGTGCGCAGCCCGGTGGCGCACGCCCGCATCCGCTCCATCGACGTGGCGCCGGCCCTGGCCCTGCCCGGGGTGGTGGCCGCCTTCACCGGCCCAGATTTGCAGGGGGAGTGGGCCGGTCCGTTGCCGTGCGCCTGGCCGGTCACTGCCGATATGAAAGCGCCGGCGCATCTGCCGCTCGCGGTCGGCAAGGTCTGTTACGTCGGCGACCCGGTGGCGGTGGTGCTGGCCAGCAGCGAGTACGCCGCCCACGATGCCGCCGAGGCGGTGATCGCCGAGTACGAGCCGCTGCCGCCGGTCGTGGACCTCGAGGAGGCGGCCCGCCGACCGGGTGGTCATTCACGACGACCTGGGCACCAATCAGTGCTACACGTGGGAGCTGTCGCCGGACCCCGCCGCCGTCGAGGCGGCCTTCGCCAACGCGGCCCATACGGTGTCGGGCCGGTACGTCTAGCAGCGCCTGCTGCCGTCGCCGATGGAGCCGCGCGGCGTGGTGGTGGTGCCCCAGCCCTTCGGTGGGGACTTCACCGTCTATTCGGCCACTCAGATCCCCCACATCCTCCGCGTCATGCTGGCCCTGACGGTCGGAGTTCCCGAGACCCACCTGCGGGTGGTGGCCCCGGCCGTCGGGGGCGGCTTCGGCTGCAAGCTCAACGTGTACGCCGAGGAGGTCCTGGCCCTGGCGCTCGCCCGCCGGCTGCGCCAACCGGTGCGATGGGTGGAGGAGCGCACCGAGCACTCGCAGTCGACCATCCAGGGTCGGGGCCAGATCCAGCACATCGACCTGGCGGCCGACGCCGCCGGGCGCATCACCGCGGTCCGGGTGCGCCTGCTGGCCGACATGGGCGCCTACCTGCAGCTGTTGACGCCGGGGATCCCCCTGCTCGCGGCGTTCCTGTACTCCGGCGCGTATGACGTCCCGGCGTACTCGTTTACCTGCACATCGGTGTTCACCAACAAGACCCCGACCGATGCCTACCGGGGCGCGGGAAGGCCCGAGGCCACCTACGCCATCGAACGGGCCGTCGACGCCCTCGCCCACCAGGTGGGGTTGGATCCCGCCGAAATCCGCCGGCGCAACTTCATCGCCGCCGACCAGTTCCCTTACAGTTCGGTGGCCGGCTTGGTCTATGACAGCGGGCAGTACGCGCGCGCCTTGGACAACAGCTTGAAACTGGCCGGCTACGAGGACCTGCGGGCCGAGCAGGCCCGTCGCCGGGACGCGGGTGACACCTGCCAGCTCGGTCTCGGGCTGTCGTCGTACTTCGAGATGTGCGGCCTGGCCCCCAGCCGGGTCCTGGCGTCGCTCAACTTCACCGCCGGCGGGTGGGAGGCCGCCACGGTTCGCATCCTGCCGACCGCCAAGGTCCAGGTGGTCACCGGGACGTCGCCGCATGGCCAGGGCCACGAGACCAGATGGTCGATGATCGTGGCCGACCGGCTGGGGATCAGCCCCGACGACATCGACGTGCTGCACTCCGATACCGCCATCGCGCCTTATGGTCTCGACACCTACGGGTCTCGTTCACTGGCCGTGGGCGGCACTGCGGTGTACCTGGCCACCGACCGGGTGATCGACAAGGCCCGCAAGATCGCCGCTCACCAACTGGAGGCGGCTGAGGAGGACGTCGACTTCGTCGGCGGGCAGTTCGCCGTCCGCGGCTCGCCGGACCGGGTCATGCCGCTGGCGGCGGTGGCGTTCGAGGCCTTCACGGCCCACAACCTGCCGGACGGGATGGAACCCAACCTGGAGGCGTCCAGCCATTTCGACCCGCCGAACTTCACCTTCCCGTTCGGCACCCATCTGGCCGTGGTGGAGGTGGACGCCGAGACCGGCGGGGTGCGGTTGGTGCGGTACGTGGCCGTAGACGACTGCGGCAACCAGGTCAACCCGCTCATCGTGGAAGGGCAGATCCACGGGGGGATCGTCCAGGGGGTGGCACAGGCCCTGTGGGAGGAGGCCGTCTACGACGACGACGGGAACTTGCTGACTGCCAGCCTCTTCGACTACCTGGTGCCATCCGCGGCGGAGGTGCCGAGCTTCGACTTGGGGTCGATGGTGACGCCGAGCCCCACGAACCCCATGGGGGTAAAGGGCATTGGTGAGGCCGGCACCATCGGCGCCGCCTCAGCGGTCATCAACGCCGTCGTCGACGCCCTGTCGCCCTACGGGATCCACGACATCGAGATGCCGGCCAGCCCCCAGCGGGTGTGGCTCGCCCTGACCTCGGCCGCCAGCCGGCCGTCAGACAGCCTGAAGTCCGACAGCCTGAAGTCCGACAGCCTGAAGTCCGACAGCCTGAAGTCCGACAGCCTGAA
>DASXZS010000140.1:0-5742 GCA_036501785.1 Acidimicrobiales bacterium
GGCGCAGCACGGTCTGTCCGACGCGGACGCCATCCTGGTCGAGGTGGCTCACGGCCGGGTGTCGCTGGCCAGCCCGGAGATCGTCGACGGGGTCGGACGGTTTCAGGCCGGCGCCGGCCGCCACGGCGGCTTCGCTCAGGCCTGACCCTCCGCCGGCCCGCCGGCCGAGGCGCCACTCCCTGCCGGACCGCCCCCCGTCAGCATCGCGCCTCCTCCCGCCGGCGTCGCGCCTCCTCCCGCCGGCGACAGGGCTGCCAGCAAGACCGCCCCGTTGGGGCTGCCCAGCCCGGTGCAGGCATCCCACCCGGCCCGGGCCTGGTAGGCCCCGTTGTTGCCCTGCGTGATGTCGTGGAGGGCTGCGGCCGCCGCGTACAACCGGGCGTGGACAAATCCCACCGGCGTCCCCAAGGCATGGTTGAACCGGGCCACCAGTGCCGACCACAACGGGGCCACCGCGCTGGTCCCGCCGATCACCAGGTTCTGCCCGTCCACCCGGACCGCGTAGCCGGTGTTCGGGTCGGCGTCGGCGGCGACGTCCGGTAGGCCCCGTCCGACCCGGCCGCCCGGGTTGGCAGACGGCGGTACACCCGCGGCCGCCTGGTAGGACGGCAGGGCGAACTGGTCGCTGATGCCGCCACCAGTCCCGCCGCCGCCGGAGGCCAGCGAGTTCCACACCACCTCGGTGGTCGCGTTGAGGGTGGTGCCGCCGCAGGCCAAGGCGTGCGGCGCCGACGCGGGGAAGTCGGCGTGCTGCAATCCGTCGGTGACGCCGTCGGTGGATCCGTTGTCGCCGGCCGCGGCCACGACCGTGACGCCGAGGGTGGCGGCGGTGGTGAAAGCCGCCTCCATCTCGTTCATAGCCTGGGCGGTCCAGGTGCTCTCTGGTCCGCCCCAACTGATCGATACCACCGACGGGCGGTGGACCGTGTCGTGCACCGCGGTGGACACCGCATCCAGGAATCCCTGATCAGTGTTGGGCGCGAAATACACCGCAATGGTGGCGCCGGGCGCCACCGCGCCCACTACCTCGATGTCAAGCATCACCTCGCCGTCCGGGCCGGTGGACGTCCCCGGCGTGTTGGTGCCGCCGTCCACGCCGACCGCCACCACGGCGGGGGTGGCCAGCCCGAGACCGGAGAAGTAGGTGTCGAGGTCGGCCGTACGGAAACCACCGCCCAGCTCGATCAGCGCCACGCACTCGCCCGTGCCGTCGACCCCTGCGGGGAACGAGTACGCCGACGCCACCTGCACCGGCGTGTACTGGACCGCCGGGGTGGCCGCGATCCGGAAGCCCGGGCCGGCCTGGGGCCGGGCGTCCAGCCCGAACACCCCGGTCACCACCTCGGCCACGCTCGGGACCAGCCACAGGGTGCCGGTCCGGCCCCGGTACTGGCGCCCGGCGCTGTCGGCGTGGATTCCGAGCGACGCCCCGAACGCGGCCTGCAGGTCGCCGAGGCGACCGGACAAGGTGACGGCGCGGCGGCCAGCATCCACCTCGTCCACCGACAGGCCGTGGCCGGCGGCGAAGGCTCGGATCACGTCGATATCCTCCGGGGCGGCCCCGTACCGCTCGGCGTACTCCTCGCGGGTCAGCGCCGGCTCGCCGCCGGCACCCGCGACCGGATCCTCGATCCGGGCCCTCGGGCGCACGTACACCGTCACCGTGGCCCGCTCCTCCGGGTCGACGTCACCGACACGGACGTGGGCCGCGGGCAGGTCCCGCTCGCTGCCGGCGACGGCCACGCGGTCGGGAAAGGTCATCAGAGCACCTCCAGGGGTCGGCGTACGACGGCAGGCAACCAAACCGCCGGCGCCCACTCTCGCATCCGCCAGGGACAGTGGCGAAGCCGGTCCCTAGGATTCCTACCAATGCCCGTCCCCCGGATTGCCGTCGGGCCGAGCAGCTCACCCTTCGGCGAGGACGCCGTGCGGGCCGGCGGCGGCCTGCCGGTGAAGCTCGGTGAGCCCGCCGAGGCCGTGGTGTGGCTCACCGCCTCGGATCTGGACGGCCTGGCCGCGGTCCTGGAGGACCAACCCGAGATCCGCTGGGTCCAGTTCCCGTTCGCCGGCATCGAGGATGCCGTGGGGCGCGGCCTCGTCGACGAGCGCCGGCTGTGGACCTCCGCCAAAGGGTCGTACGCCGAACCTGTCGCCGAGCACGCTCTCACCCTGGCGCTGGCCGGCCTACGCCTTCTGCCCGAAAGGATCCGGGCCCACACGTGGGGAGCGGCCGCCGGCGTCTCGCTCTACGGCGCCCCGGTCACCATCGTGGGCGGGGGTGGCATCACCGAGGAGCTGCTGCGCCTGCTCGCCCCGTTCGGTGTGGAGGCGACAGTGGTGCGCCGCCAGGCCGTGCCCCTCCCCGGCGCCGCCCGGACACTCACCACCGACCAGCTGGACCAGGCCCTGGCGGGGGCGCTGGTGGTGTTCCTGGCCCTGGCCTTGACGCCCGAGACGGAGCGCATCATCGCAGCTCCTCAGCTGGCGGCCATGGCCGAGCGGGCCTGGCTCATCAACGTGGCCCGGGGCCGCCACGTGCACACCGAGGCGCTGGTGGCAGCCCTGCAGGAAAGATCGATCGGCGGGGCCGGCCTCGACGTCACCGACCCCGAGCCCCTGCCGGACGGCCACCCCCTCTGGACGTGCCCCAACTGCATCATCACCCCCCACACCGCCGACACGTGGGACATGATCATGCCCCACCTGGCGACGCGAATCACCGCCAACGTGGCGCACTTCGCGGCCGGCGAACCGCTGGAGGGCCTGGTCGACCCGGCGGCCGGGTACTGACTGCCTGGGTCCAGACCGCCTGGGTCCAGGTCTGCCCGTGAGAACGCCAGGTCCGCCCGTGAGAACGCCAGGTTCGCCGGTGAGAGCGTCAGCCGTCGAGTGACTCGGCGTCGAGCCGGGCGCTGGCAATGCCCCACGGCCCCAGGCGGAAGCCACCCTCCCACCGTTCCAGGCGCACGCCCCGCAGGTCGACCAGCCACCCGGCGTGACCGGGGATCTCCACCCGGGCCGTCTCGTCTGACGGGTTGAACGCCCGTACCTCGATGGCTCCCTCGACCCGGTGCAAGGCGGCCACCTCGGCGCCGTGGACCTCGAGGCGGCTCCCGATCGCGGGCAGCCGGCCGCCGCCGGTCGACGACACTACCTGCAGGGGCAGCCAGGCCTGGTCGGCCAGACGCCACGGATCGACCGGCCCGACGGCCAGCCCGTAGCGGACCCGGTGCGGCCCGAACAGCTGCGGGCCTTCCAGGCGGTCAGCCGGGCCGGCGGAGTTGGGTCGGGCCGCCGGCGCCGGGCGCGACAACATGCCGGTAGCGCGCAGCAAGGTCAGGGCGAGGGCTCCGCCCGCGTCCACCAGCTCGTACTCCAGTAGCCCTTCCTGGGTGATCGTCAACCCGCCGGCGGTAACGAAGCGCCGGGCCGGGTAGGTGCCGAGCGCCGGCTCTTGCGGTCCGCCTTCCGGCGCGCCACGAGTCACCGTCGCGAAGGCGCATTCGGCGGTGGTGCGCTCGGCCGGGTGGGGAAGCGGGAACCAGGCCCGCAGGCGGTGGTCGCGGCAGCGGTTGTCGAAGCTGGTGGTCAACCGAACCAGGTGCTCCGCGGCGCGGAGCTCCGCGTCGGTGGTGACGTCCACGGTCTCCCGGCCGGCCCGGCGCCCATGGCGGATACCAGCCGGCCACTCGTATCGGCGCCGGATACGGAGCCGGCCTCGTACCGGGCCGGATTCGAGCACCTCGACGGCGACCGACTTTGGGCGGTCGATGATGGTGTCGCAGGCGGGCGGCGAGTAGTTGTAGGTGTCGCCCTCGTCGCCACCGTCGACGAGGCGGTCCAAGCCATCCCGGCCGTTGACCGATAGGGTGCCGATCACCGGGTCGACCTCCAGATGGACGAGAGCGTTGTCCAGCCAGCCCGGCCCGGCCCGCACCGGGCCGGCGCTGGCCGGAGCCGGGCACAGGGCGGCCCACCCGAAGCCGGGGACGTCCTCTACTCGCGCCGCCACCCGGTGGGCGGGGCGCCGGTCGACCTGGACCCGCAGGGGTCGGTCTCGGTGGGCGCCCGCCTGGGCCCAGGCTTCGGCCATCACCGGCGCCAGCTGCATGGAGGGCGCCCGGGTCGCGTCCACCTCCAGGCGTAGCGCTACCTCCCCGCCCGTCTCCTGGAGGTCGGCATCGACGCCGCGCCCGTTGACCAGCCACCCGTCGGCGGCGAGCTCGCCGAGGAGGCGGGCCAGGTCGCGGCCCGAGCCGGTGCGGGTCTCGCGCCCGGCCGGGATGACCTCCAGCAGCTGTGTGCCTGGCCAGGGCTCCCTCCCGGGCAGGACGGCCTCCACCACGCCGCTGGCCGCAACTGGTCCCGGGTTGACGACGACCGGACCGGCCACGTCGGTGGCCGCCCCGGCGATCGCCAGGGCTTGCTTGGTGATCTCTGCGGCCACGGTGGCGGCGGTGTCGTAGCGCTGCAGCACGGCCCGGCCGACCGCATCCGCCGAGCAGGCGCAAATCGAGTCGTGCGCGGCGTTGCGGATCAGGGCCAACCAGGCCTCGGCGAGGCGCGCCTCGGGGAACAGGTCGGGAGGCAGCCACAGGGTGGCCAGCGGCTCGGCGAGGCGTTCCACGGCGCGCTCGGCCACGGCCGCAGCCACCTTGATGTCCACCCGGTTGGACAGGACGCCCATCAGCAACGGGGCCCGGGCCCCGCTGCGCAGCTCACCTTTCCACTGGGGTAGCCCGGTGATCGGCGCCTGGGCGAGGTACTCGGCGAGCGACACCTGGCGCAGGTCGAAGCGGTCCTGCAGGTGGTTGGCCTGCTCCACCAGCGCCGGCAGGTGCGGTTGGGCGGCCTGGTGGTCCGTGCCGTTCATCAGCAGCAGCGGGGTGGAATCTCCGCCGAGCCAGGCGGCCAGCTCGGTTTCGTGGGCCTCCAGGCGGCGGACCAGGGCCGCGGGGTCGGCCGGCAGGAAGGCCCCATTGGCGTAGCCGACCGGCAGGTACTCGGCCCGCACGGAGCTGCCGTCGGGGGCCTGCCACCAGAAGGCGGTGCGGTCGACCGCGGCGGGCACGCCGCGCCAGACCACGGCGTGCTCGAGGCCGGCGAGGCGCAGCAGCTGCGGCATCTGGGCGATATGACCGAACATGTCCGGCAGGTAGCCGGCCGGCATGGCCCCGCCGAGGCCAGCGGCCCGCTCGAAGCCCAGCTGCAGGTTGCGGACCACGGTCTCGCCGGACACGCAGAATTCGTCCATGAGGACGTACCAGGGGCCCAGGGCCAGTCGTCCGTTGGTGACCAGACGGCGGATGGAGCCGGCCGCCTCCGGCCGTACCGACAGGTAGTCGTCGACGGCGGCCACCTGACCGTCCAGGAGAAAGTGCCGGAAAGACGGGTCCGATTCCAGGAGGGCGAACAGGTCGTCGAGGGTGCGGACCAAGCGATCCCGGAAGCTCTCGAACGGGGCATACCACTCCCGATCCCAGTGGGTGTGGGCCACGACGGCGACGGGGCGGCTCATAGCGGATCAGGCTAGGCAGGGCCGCGGCGGACTGCTATTTTCTGGGCTCCGAGGGTGCAGCATCGTTTCACGAGCATGTCCCTCCCGGCTCCGGCCGGAGGCCGTCGGTCCCGCCGCGACGAGGACCGGTCCGGCCAGGAAAGGAGGGATTGCTTGTGGCGACAGGAACCGTCAAGTGGTTCAACTCGGAGAAGGGTTACGGCTTTATCTCCCAGGAGAGCGGC
>DASXZS010000141.1:0-7383 GCA_036501785.1 Acidimicrobiales bacterium
GCCGCCGAGTGGTACCGGGTCCCGCCCACCACCGCGGCGCAGATCAACGCCGCCCACCAGGCCGGCGGCCGGGTCGTCGCCGTGGGCACCACTGCGGTGCGAGCCTTGGAGACGGTGACCGATGCCGGTGGTGTCGTCCATCCAGGCGAGGGATGGACCGAGTTGGTGATCGCCAGGGATCGGCGCATCCGGGCCGTGGACGGGCTGGTGACCGGCTGGCACGAGCCGGGCGCGTCGCACCTGGCCCTGCTCGAGGCGGTGGCGGGCCCCGAGCTGGTCTCGGCCTCCTACGCCGAGGCCATCGCCCAGGGCTACCTCTGGCACGAGTTCGGCGACAGTCATCTGGTGCTGCCGTGAGCCCGCCTCGCCGAGCGCCCGCGCCGCTCACCCCCTCCGAGCCCACCATCCCGTCCGAGCAGGTGGAACTGGCGCCCTCGGAGGACGCGGGCCAGCAGGTCGCCCTGGCCGGCTTGCCGTCCGGGCGGCGCGCCGTGCTGACCCGGTTGAAGGCCTGGGGGGAGGCGACCGCCGACCGATTGGCTGGGGACCTGGGGGTGACCGTCGGGGCGGTGCGCCAGCAGTTGAGTCCACTAGAGGAAGCCGGCCTGGTGGCGCATCGCGACCAGCGTCCCGGACCGGGCCGGCCCCGCCGCTGGTACTGCCTGACCCCGGCCGCCGAGGCCCTCTTCCCGAAGCGGTATGGGCAGCTGACCAACCAGCTCCTCGGCTACATCGAGGACAGCGACCCGGCTCTGGTGCGGCTGGCGTTCGATCAGCGAGCCGAGCAACGCAGGCAGCGGGCCGCGGTGCGGTTGGAGGGCCGAGACTTCGACGGCCAGGTCCACGAGCTGACCCGCATCCTCGACGAGGACGGCTACCTCGCCGACTGCGAACCCGGCGGTAACGGCAGCTGGCTCGTGACGGAGCGCAACTGCGCCATCCTGGACGTGGCCCGCCACCACCGGGAGGCGTGCGGCAGCGAACTGGCCTTCCTGCGAGCAGTGATGCGCGACGCCACCGTCGAGCGGGTAGCCCACATCCTGTCCGGCGCCCACCACTGCGCCTACCGGATCACGCGGACCGAGTAGGAGGCGGCGCCCGGCTCCGTCGGGGGTGCGCGCTTGGTGGCGGTGGGCGCCCTACCCTCGACAGGCGACGTGTCCCGCTCCCCCCTTGCCACCGTCGCCCCCCGCCGGCGCCTGTCACCCGAGTCATCGCTCGCTGATGGCATGGAGGCCTGGCTGGTCAACCTGGGCGCGGCCAAACCCTCGCCGGCGACGCTCCTCGCCTACCGTCGCGACGTGGAGGGCGTCGGCAGCCGCCTGGCCGCCTTGGAGGGCCTGGGCGACTTCACCGGGGTGGGACTGGCGGACCTCAACCGGTCGGCCCTGCGCGCCGCCTTCTCGTCCTGGGCTGGCGACCACGCCGCCTCGTCAGTCCGGAGAGCCCACTCGGCCTGGTCCAACCTGTTTGACTTCCTGGTGGCTGAGGGGGTGCTCGACGGCACACCCATGGCAGCCATCCCCAAGCCCAAGACCCCGGCGGCGCTCCCCCGGTCCATCCGGGCTCGCGACGCCATCACCCGGCTCCTGAAGGCTGCCGGCGAGCCGGATCCTCGGTCGCGGCAGCCCTGGCCGACACGGGACCTGGCGATGGTGGCCACCTTCTGCGTGACCGGAATCCGGGAGGCCGAAGCGGTCGGCTTGGACCTGGGCTCCCTCAGCGGCGAACCGGGCGCCCGCCGCCTGGAGGTCAAGGGCAAGGGTGGCAAAGCCCGACCCATCCCCATTGACGCCACCCTCGACCAGGTGCTGGCGGCGTACCAGCGGGAGCGGGCGGCTCGCTTTCCGCGGCACGATCTGGATCATCCGGCGACACCGTTGTTCGTGGACGTCCGCGGTCGCCGGTTGAGCGTCGACCAGGTGCGCTACCTCGTCGACCGCCTGTATGTCCGGGCAGGCATCCGAGCCCAAGTGCCGGCGGGGGCCTTGGTGCACGCCCTCCGTCACACGTTCGCCACCTCGGCCCTGGAGGCCGGCGCCGATGTGGTCGAACTGCAAGAGCTTCTCGGCCACGCCAGCCTGGACACCACCCGCAGGTATTTGTCAGCGACGGCGCAGGGACTGCGTCACGTCATCCAGGCCCACCCCAGCCAGGCGGCGCTGCGGGCCAGCCTGGCCGCGGACTCGGGTGACGGGACCTGACTGCAGAGGAAATTCCCCTCTCCGCGGACAACTACCGGGGCCCAGGTAGGTACGCTCCGAAGCATGAGCACGCCGGTGCTCGCGGCGATAATTGTTGTTGCGCTAGGGGTTGTCTTCTTGGCGGCCCGGCGTCGGTTGGCGGACGGCCGATCCGTCGAGGCCCACCACCGGGTCCTGGAAACCATGGGCCGGTTGGCCGCTCAGCACCCATCCGGGCCCTCCCCCGAGGTCCTGGAGGGGCCTGCCAGTCAGGCACACGTCCGGCTCGTCAACGACGCGGAGTCGGCCGACGGAGCGGTGGCGCCGGAGCCTGCGGCGTACCTGCCGTCGACGAGCCGGGAGGCCGTCGAGTCGCGGCAGCTCGACTCGTGGAGCGACGTCACCCCGGCCGGCGTAACCCCGGCCGGCGTAACCCGGGCTTGGCCCATCGAGGCCGTGGGGCCGGCGCCGGCTCCGGTGGTGGCCCCGGCGTCGACCCCCGCGCCGGCCCCGCCGCCGCCCATTCCCGGGCCCGCCACGGCGGTGGCCCGGATCGAGGCCCCGCCCGTCTTGCACTTCGACGACACCCCGAACGAGTTGCCCGTGCTCGCAGCTCGGGTGCGGCGGCTGGGGTGGCGAACCAAGCGTCCGGTGCTGGGTCTTCCGCTCGTTGGCGCGCTCATCGCCATACTGCTCGTCGCCGGCACCCTCGGCGGGATGGCGCTGCGCTCCCCGCACCGGTCCCACTCTCCGGTCGGTCATCCGTCGGCGGCCGCCGTCGCGCCCCCGGCGGTGCACCCTGCGATCGTGCCGGCGAGCACCGCTCCGGTCCTGGTGACCACGTCCGCCGGCTATTCGGAATACCGGTTGACCGGTCCGGCTACCGTCCAGCTGGCAACCGACACCATCTGCTGGATCGAGATCCGTCAGGGCGGTCCAACCGGACCGGTGCTGTATGAGGGCGATCTGTCCGCCGGGCAGACGCATGTGGCGCCGCCCTCCACCTGGGTTCGCCTGGGCAACCCGGGCCACGTGACCGTGACGGTCAACGGCGTCCCGATCAGTCTGCCGTCGTTGATCGCGGGCCAGCCGTACAACGTGATGTTCGAGTAGGCGAGCTCCTCACCCCTGCTGCTGGTCGGCGACGGCGTCCCAGGTGGGCAGGAGGACGCGCGCCGCCCGGGCCTCGTCGACCCGCCCGACCGGTGTGGTCCGCGGCGCCAGGGCCGGCACCCCTTCCGGGTCGTCGGCGATGGCCACCAGGGCGTCGGCGAGGGCGGCCACGGTCTGCGGGCTCTCGGTCTCGGTGGGTTCGATCATGAGCGCCTCGTCGACGATCAGCGGGAAGTACACGGTCGGGGCGTGGAACCCTTCCTCGAGCAGGCGCTTGCCGACGTCGAGGGCCCGTACCCCTTTTTGCTTCTTGAGGGTTGTCGTCGACGCCACGAACTCGTGCATGTTGGGCCGGTCGTAGGGCAGGTCGTAGACGCCCCGGAGCCGGTGGCGGAGCCAGTTGGCGTTGAGCACCGCCCCTTCCGCCACCCGGCGCAGGCCGTCGCCCCCGTTGGCCAGGATGTACGACCAGGCCCGGGCCAGGGCCAGGGCGTTGCCGTGCCAGGTGTGCACCCGCCCGATGCTGCGGGCCGGTGTCGTCCAGTCGAAGGTCCCGTCATCGCGCCTGGTGGGTACGGGGCCCGGCAGGAACTCGGCGAGGCGGGGCGACACCGCCACCGGCCCGGCGCCCGGACCGCCGCCGCCGTGGGGGACGGCGAAGGTCTTGTGGAGGTTCATGTGGACGATGTCGAAGCCCATGTCGCCGGGCCGGGTCACGCCGAGGATGGCGTTGAGGTTGGCCCCGTCGTAGTAGAGCAGCGCGCCGACCTCGTGGGCCGCGGCGGCGATGGCCGCGATGTCCTCTTCGAAGAGCCCGAGGGTGTTGGGGTTCGTCAGCATGATCCCGGCCACGTCCGTGTCGAGGCGGGCCCGGAGGGCGTCGAGGTCGACGAGGCCCCGCCGGTCCGACGGGACGGTCACCGTCTCGTACCCGCCGAGGGTGACCGAGGCCGGGTTGGTGCCGTGGGCCGAATCGGGGATGATGACCTTGTGGCGGGTCTGCCCGTTGGAGGCGTGGAAGGCCCGCATGAGCAGGAGGCCGGTGAGTTCGCCGGCGGCGCCGGCCGGGGGCTGCAAGGTGGCGGCCGCCATGCCGGTGATACGGCACAGGGTGTCGGCCAGACTCCAGAGCAGCTCCAGCCAGCCTTGGGTCAGGGCGGCGGGTGTCGCCGGGTGCGCCCGGGTCAGGCCGGGCAGGGAGGCGGCGTCGTCGCAGAGCTTGGGGTTGTACTTCATGGTGCAGGACCCCAGCGGGTAGGCCCCCAAGTCGACGGAGTACTGCCGGTGGGTCAGGCGGGTGACGTGGGCCACCAGGTCGCGCTCGGATACCTCGGTCAGCTCGATCGGCTCGTCTCGCAGCCAGCCTTCGGGCAGGAGATCGGCGGCGTCCCACTCGGGCACGCCGGTGGTGCGAAACGACCAGGCCCGCCGGCCCGGACTGGAATACTCGAAGACCGTGGGCTCGTGCTCCCGGCCCATCAGCGGGGCGCTGGTGGCCCGCCCAGCCGGCGCCGGCGCAGTTGTGATCGGGCTGGCTGCCATCACCGCACCACCTTTTCCAAGGCCGCCACGAAGGCGTCGATCTCGTCCCTGGTGCGCCGTTCGGTCACCGCCACCAGCAGGGCGTCCCCCCCGTCCCGGACGAGGCCGCCCTCGAGGCCCACCGGGACGCCGGCCAGGAAGCCTTCGTCGGCCATGCGGGCCACCGCCGTCTCGGCGGGCACCGGCAGGCGCAGGGCGAACTCCCGGAGGGTCGGGGCCGGGGCCAGCAGCGACACGCCCGGGATGGCCAGGGCGGCCTCCCGGGTGTACCGGGTGCCCCGGGCGCAGCGCAGCGCCAGCTCCCGCAGCCCGGTGGTGCCGAGCCACGACAGCTGGATCATGGCGGCGACCGCGATCAGCGTCTGGTTGGTGCAGACGTTGGAGGAGGCCTTCTCCCGGCGGATGTCCTGCTCCCGGGCCCGCAAGGTGGTCACGTAGGCGGGCCGGCCCTCGGTATCGACCGTCCGGCCCACCAGGCGCCCCGGCAGGCGCCGCACCTGCTCCATCCGGCAGGAAAAAAGACCCAGGTAAGGGCCGCCGAACGACAGCGGCGTCCCGAAGGGCTGTCCCTCCCCCACGACCACATCCGCCCCGTCCTCCCCAGGAGACCGCAGCAGGCCGGCCGACACCGGATCGAATCCGACCAGCACCAGGGCCCCGTGCTGGTCGGCCACGGTGCGGGCCGCCCGGACGTCCTCCAAGGCGCCGAGATAGTTGGGGGAAGCCACCAGCAGCGCCGCGGGCGGGTCGCCCGCCGGCGCCGCGGCCCAGTCGGTCGTGCCGTCGCGCAGCGGGACGTCGACGAGTTGGTGGCCTGTCCCGCCGGCCAGGGTGGCCAGCACCTGGCGCCAGTGGGGATGGACACCGCCGCTGACCCACACCGCCTGGCGGCCGGTGGCGGCCACGGCCAGGTTGACGGCCTCCACCGCGGCGCTGGCCCCGTCGTACAGGGAGGCGTTGGCGACCGGCAGGCCGGCCAAGCGAGCGACGAGGGACTGGTACTCGAAGAGTGCCTGCAGGACGCCCTGGGCTACTTCGGGCTGGTATGGGGTGTAGGCGGTGACGAATTCGGAGCGAAACGTCAGCCGGGTGGTGGCCGAGGGCACCTCGTGGTCGTAGGCGCCCGCGCCGGCGAAGCAGACAAGATCGGCGCCGGTCCGGTTCCGGCCGGCGAGGCGCTCCACGTCCGCTAGGACGTCCGCTTCCGAAAGGCCGGCGGGCACGTCGAGACCCCCGGCGAGGCGCAGCGCCTCGGGGACCACCTCGAACAACTGGTCAAGCGACGACAGCCCGATGTCGGCCAGCATGACGGACAGTTCCGCATCGGTATGGGGGACGAAATGGCCCAAGGCGCTAACCCTTCTTCTCGACGAACGGCAGGTGGACCACCTGGGCGGGCAGGCGACGGCCGCGCAGGTCCAGTTCGACCGCGGCGCCCGCAGCCAGGTCCGGGGGCCCGAAGGCCAAGGCGATGCCGTGTCCGAGGACCGGGGAAAAGTTGCCGCTGGTGACCTCGCCGACCACCTGGCCGCCGACGAGCACCGCGGCACCGCTCCGAGGCGGTTGGCGGCCTTCGGTGGCCAACCCGACCAGGCGGCGGGTCACGCCGGCGGCCTTTTCTCGTTCGAGGGCGGCGCGCCCTTGGAAGCCCTCCGGCTTCGACCAGGCCACGACCCAGCCCAGCCCGGCCTGCAGCGGGGTGATCCCCGGTCCCAGCTCGTGCCCGTGCAGCGGCAGGGCGGCCTCCAGGCGCAGGGTGTCGCGGGCGCCTAGACCCGCAGGCTGGACACCAGTCGCCAGGACCGCTTCCCAAAAGGACGGGGCCAGCTCCGACGGGACCGCGCACTCGACGCCATCTTCGCCGGTGTAGCCGGTGCCTGCGGCCACGCAGGGTTGGCCGCCCCAGGAAAAGCGGGTGACCCGGAAGCGGCCGACGGCCGCGGCGTCGGCCGCGACCACCGACAGGTGGCTGCGAGAGGTCGGGCCCTGGATGGCGATGATGGCCCGCTCGGGGGTGACGTCCGTGCCGCCGAGCGCCCCCCGGACGCGTGCGGTGTTGGACGCATTCGGCATGACGTCGAAGCTGGCGTCGTCGATCCACCACACGATGATGTCGTCGAGGACCGACCCGTCGGCGTCATCGAGCAGGTGGGTGTACTGGGCCCGGCCCGGGCCGATCTTGCCCAGATCGTTGGTGAGGGTGGCCTGCAGAAGGTCTTTGGCCGCGGGGCCGGTCACCCGGACCGTGCCCAGGTGACTGACATCGAACGCCACGGCCCCCTCCCGGCAGGCCAGGTGCTCCGCGATCGTCCCACTCGGGTAGGCCAGGGGCATCTCCCAACCACCGAAGGGCACCATCTTGGCGCCCAGGGCCCGGTGGGCCGAGTCGAGCGGCGAATGGCGCAGCGTGGGTCCGGTGTCGGTCACCTCGGCGGCGTCGTTGACGTCATTCACCTCGGGCAGCCTAGAGCCTGGCCGCGCCATGTCAGCCGGGCCTGGTGGCCCGGCCCCAGGCTTGGGCGGGGCGAGGTTGGGGCGGGTTGGG
>DASXZS010000142.1:0-2832 GCA_036501785.1 Acidimicrobiales bacterium
GGTCGGCCGTGCACGCCCTCGTGCGCCGGGTCGCGGACCCAACGTGGGCCCGGCTGGGCTGGGAACCATCTGCGAGCAGCGCGCCCCGGCTGGCCATCACCCGCGCCCGGCTGCTGTCGGTGCTGGGCCTGTCCGGCAAGGACGGCGACGTGCGCAGGGAGGCGAACGAGCGCTTCGGGCGCTTTCTCGCCGACAAGTCCGGGCTCAGCGCCGACCTGCTGACGCCGGTTGCTCACGTGGTGGCCGCCGCCGGCGGCGAGGAAGGCTGGACGACCATCCTCGACCAGTACCGGTCGGCGGCGACCCCGCAGGACAAGATTCGGTATCTGCTGGCCCTGCCCGAGACCTCGTCACGACCGTTGCTGGTCCGCACCTTGGACCTGGCCCTCAGCGACGAGGTGCGCACCCAGGACGCGCCTTTCCTGGTCGCCGGCGTCATGTCCAACCGGGCCGGCGGGGCCGAGGCCTGGGAGTGGCTCGAACGCCGCTGGGACGAGATACGGGACCGGCTGCCGCCCGGCTTGGTAGCTCGCATCTTCGAAGGCATCCCCTCGCTTGTCGATCCCGCCATCGCGGCGTCGGTCCACGCCTTCGCCGCCAGCCACGAGCTGCCCCTCGCCGGCCCCCGCGTCGACCAGCTGCTCGAGCGCATGGACATCAATGTGGCGCTGGCCGCCCGGCTACACGGCACCATCGCGGCCGCCCTGGCCAGGTAGGGCCCGCTTGGGGTGCCGGCGGTGGCGGGCGGTACCGCACCGGCGCGGCCCAGCGCACCAGCCGCCGCGACCGGGGGCGGACTCCACGCCGGATGAGCGATTTCCGCCGCCCACCCAGCGTGGCACCCGCCACCTTGTCCGTAGTTCTCCCCCAATGCGCAGTATGGCAAACCGGGCCGGCGGGGCCGGCGGAAGTGTGTCCCTTTTGGCGCAGACCTCCATGCGCCACGGCATCTGTCCCGCCACCCCGTAGGGTGGCGGCGTGTCCAAGCCAGATCGTCCCTGCTTCGCGCCCGCCGGCGGCGACCCCGGAACACGCGATCGGTGACGGCTACGCGGCCGAACCGGCCGCGGAGGCCGTTGCCTTTGCGTGACCAGGCGGCGCCGGCCGGCCGGCTGCGCGTGTTCGCGGTGGAAGACCGAGCCGTGCAGATCTCGTGGGCCTGGTTGCCGGCCACCGCCATGACGATCGAGGTGGGCGGGCGCCGGGTGGAGGTCGGCACGGCCCCACCCCCGTGGTACGTGGGCGCCCGCGGCCGGCGACCGGCCCCGGGGACAGCCGGCCCCGGTGCGGTGACCATCGACGGCCTGGAGCCGGCGACGAGCTACGACGTGGCCCTCGGTGGCCCCGGCCGGCCGGTCGCGAAGGCGGCGACGGTCCGGACGCTGCCACCGCCGCCCGGCCGGCTGCTGAGCCAGTTCGCCACCATCAGCGACTGCCACATCGGCGAACTGTCAGTCGGCCCCATGAAGCGGCTCCACGACCCGCGGCCCCGGCCCACCGGCTTGGTCCCGTACCCTTCCCGGTGCGCCCAGTCCGCCATCGTCGCAGCCGAGGCCTGGGGGGCCCAGTTGCTCGTCGTCAAAGGCGACCTCACTTGTGAAGGGGAGCCGCACGAGATCTATACGGCGGTCGACTTGCTGGCTACGGGTTCCATGCCCGTCGAGGTGATCCTCGGCAACCACGATGTCCGCGGCTCCGTCGACACCGCGGCGGTACTCACGTCGTGCGGGATCCAAGTGACGCCGGCGCCCCGGGCCCGAGACCTCCCGGGGGTCCGCCTCGTGCTGGGCCACAGCCCGCTGCCGC
Source organism: Acidimicrobiales bacterium (assembly GCA_036501785.1). Lineage (GTDB taxonomy): Bacteria > Actinomycetota > Acidimicrobiia > Acidimicrobiales > Palsa-688 > PALSA-693. The sequence goes on from DASXZS010000142.1 coordinate 1,807, forward strand.
ACAGCCACGCCGGCGCCGTCACCGGTTCGGACGCCGCCGCCTTGGCGGACCTCGCCCACGGTGCGGCTGGGCCCACGGTGGTGGCCTTGCACCACCCGCCGCGACGCGGACCGGTCCAGACCCACTACCCGCCCTCGATCGATCGACGCGACTCGGTCCGGCTGGTGGCGGCGCTGGCAGCCGCCAACCCGGCGACGTTGATCGTGGCCGGCCACACCCACCGCAACCGCCGCTACCGGGTCGGAGGTCTCACCGTCGCCGAGGTCGGCAGCACCAAGGACTACCCCGGCCAGTGGGCGGGCTACTCGGTGTACGAGGGTGGTATCCGCCAGGTGGTGTTTCGGGTCGCCGATCCCCTCGCCATGGTCTGGACCGAGAACACCCGACGGGCCATGTTCGGCGTCTGGGGTTGGTGGAGTCCCGGCCAGCTGGCCGACCGGTGCTGGACGCTGGAGTGGCCGGACCGGATCGTGACGGCTTAGAAGGCGTCGGGGGGAAACGCCTTCACCGGCAAACCGGCGGCCGCCCAGGCTGCGAACCCGCCGGCGAGGTCCGTGGCGCCGGCGAGGCCGACCGCCTGGAGTGAGGCGGCCGCCAAACTCGAGGCGTAGCCCTCCTGGCACACCACCACTACCGGTCGGGTGGCGACGGTTGCGTCGACGGACGGCAGGCGATGGGGGCTGGACGGGTCGAGCCGCCACTCGAGGACGTTGCGGTCGACGACGAGCGCCCCCGGGATCTCACCGTGCGCGGCGCGCTGGGCCATAGGTCGGATATCGACCAGGATCCCGCCGTTCGCCGCCAGCTCGGCGGCCTGATCCGGTCCGACCCGGCGGAGGCCCAGCCGGGCGGCGGCGAGCAGTTCGTCGGTGCGGCTGGCAGCGACCATGCGGTCAGTCTGGCGCCGATGCGATCCAACCGGCGAGCGCGGGCTCCTCGCCGGAGCCGGCGCCCGCGGCGCCATCGGGCGCGACCGCTACGAGGACCGTGGTGGCGTCGACCGACTGGTGAGGGCCTCCACCCGGG
>DASXZS010000143.1:0-13679 GCA_036501785.1 Acidimicrobiales bacterium
GCCTATCCGCCCGCGCCGTCAGCCCCCGCCCTCCTCGTCTTCTTCGTCGGCCGCCAGCAGCCCGTTGGCTGCGGCCAACGCGGCGGCGGCCCGCACCGCTTCCTCGTACACCGCCGTGAGGTGCCGATCGACGACCGACGCGTCGAGGGCTAGCGGCGGCGACCCGAGCGAACGGACCACCGCGGCCGGATCAGTGGAGGGCCGAATGGGAGCGGGCGGACTCTCGGTGGGGCTGCTGGCCCCCGCGTCCGCGCTGGGCGCACCCCAGAAGCGTTGTTCGGCGACGCGGCGACTGGCGCCCGGCCGGCGTCGCTTGCTCATGGCCGAGTGCCTACGTAACCCGTCACGCCGCCTCCTCCTCTCCCGACTCGTCGGGGCTGGGTTCGTCCTCGACCAGCTCCTCGGCCCGCAGCCCGAGGGCTACTCGCAGCTGATCGGGATCGAGATCGCCCAGGCTGCTCCGCGCCGGTAGCACCATGCCGGCCACCCGCCGCTTGCCCGCCACGATCTCCTCCACCCGCTCGTCGACGGTGCCGGGGCACACGAGCCGGTGACACATCACAGTGGCGGTCTGGCCGATGCGCCAGGCCCGGTCCCGGGCCTGGTCCTCGACGGCGGGATTCCACCAGCGGTCGTACAGCACCACGTGGTTGGCGGCCGTCAGGTTGAGGCCGGACCCTCCGGCTTTGATCGACAGCACCAGGGCCCCGGCGCCGGTGCTGGCCTGGAAGTCGGCGATGAGCTGATCTCGCACGCCGCGGCTCAAGCCGCCGTGATAGCAGCCGATCTTCTGCCCGGTGTGGGCGCTGAGATGCTGGGCGAGCACCTCCCCCCACCGGGCGAAGTGGGTGAAGATCAGGATGCGCTCCCCAGCTGAGAACACGTCGGCGACGATCTCCTCCAGCCGGGCGAGCTTGCCCGACCGGCCGGCCAGTCCCTTCTGATCGTCGTCGTCACGCAGGTAGGCCGCCGGGTGGTCGCAGATCTGCTTGAGGGCGGTGATGGCCGCCAGCACCGCGCCTTTGCGCTGGTTGGCGTCGCCGTCGAGGCCGCCTTCCAGCAGCCGGTTGACCACCGCCTGGTACAGGCCGATCTGCTCGGAGGTCATGCTGCAATGGTCGATCTTGTCGACCTTGTCGGGAAGCTCGGCCGCGATCTCCGGCTCGCTCTTGGTCCGCCGGAAGATCAGCAGCCCATTGAGGGCGCGCAGGGCGCTCTCCTCCGACCGGCGGGCGGGTGCGCTCGGGGCGGGGGCCGGCGTCGATTCCATCCCTGCGGCCGTTGAGGCTGTGTCGTCGTGGCGTGACAGGTGCTCGATGAAGGCGTTGCGGGGCCCCACCAAGCCTGGGTTGGTGAAGTCCAGGATGGCCCAGAGGTCGCCCAGGCCGTTTTCCACCGGGGTGCCGGTGAGGGCGATGCGGGAGTGGCCGGACAGCTTGCGTAGCTCCTGGGCGGTTTCGCTCTGGTAGTTCTTGATCACTTGGGCTTCGTCGACGACAACCCGGCGCCAGGTGATCGCCGATAGCGGATCGATGTCACGGACCGCGGTGGCATAGGTCGTCAGAACCACGTCATGGCTGGCGGCCAAGCGACTGATGGACTCGCCTTCGGCCCGTCGGGGGCCGTGGTGCACCGCCACCTTCAGGCCCCGGGTGAAGCGCTGGGCTTCACTCGCCCAGTTGCTCAGCACCGCGGGAGGGCAGATGACCAGAGTGGGACCGTGACCTCGGTCGAGGAGCACCTGAGCCAGCAGGGTGGGTGTCTTGCCCAGGCCCATGTCCATGGCCAGGCAGCCGCCCAGCCCGGCCCGGTCCAGGAATCCCAGCCATCCGGCGGCCTCCGCCTGGTAGCTGCGTAGCTGGCCGGCGAACCCGTCGGGGGTGTCGATGGGCGCGGGAGGGTGGGTGGTGGCGCCTCGGAGGAGGTCAGCGGCCCAGCCGCTCCCGTCCACCTGGACGGGGCCGGCCAGGGCTGTGCCTTCCAGACCGACGGCATGGCGGATCACGGCAGCGCCGGTCAACTGGGTGATCGCGGCGCGTTCGGCCAAGGCGGAAGCGGCCGCGGTGAGGTCGGCCCGGTCGATGTGCACCCACCGGCCCCGCACCTTGACGAGCGGTTTGGCCTCTTTGGCCAAGGCCGCAATGCCGGCGGCGTCGAGCTCGAGGTCGTCGAAGAACACCGACCACCGCACGTTGGCGAGTTGCTGCACTCCGACCTGCGACGGTCCGACGGCCTCGGCGAACAGGCGCAGCTGAGGACGCGGCCGGCGGGCGGAGACCACGGGCAGCATGGTGTCGAAGCCGGCGGCGCTGAGCGCCGGCCCGGTACGGAACATCAGCTCCACTGCTTCGTCGCCGTCAAGGACGACCTGTCCGCGCCGGGTGCTGGGCCGTCGCAAGACCGGGAGGAGCCGTTCGAGGCGGCGTAACTGGGCTTCCACCTGTTGGGACTTGGTGCCGGAAGCGACCACCAAGGCGTGCTCGACGGGCATGGCGTGCTTGTCGACGCCCGTGGCCTCGACCGACAGCAACCAGCCTCCATCCGCCTGGGGGGCGTCCAGCCGGACGGTGAGCCCGATCCGATGGTTGCCCGTGACCGGACCGGCCCAGCGCTTGAGGTCCTCGGCGAGGCGTCCGGCTGGCTCGGCGTCGGCCACGAAGGGCCGGCCGTCGAGTCCCGACAGAACGGCCTCGGCGATCTCGGTCCGAGTGCTGGAGTGGGGGGCGGCCGCGGGGGCAACCAGCCGGGCGGCACCGGCCCGGGAGATGGCGTCGACGACCGCGGCCAGCACCGACCGGCACACCGCGTCCGCTTGGGCTGCGGGCTGCAAGGCCGTCACCGAGGTGGGCATGCGGCTGACCAGCTCGTGCAGCCGGTCTCGCCCCACCAGGGCGGGCACCCAACGCACCCGATGGCGGCTGCCCTGACGGCTGGTGGAAGGGCCCGAACTGGTACCCCGCACGACCGGCACCATCCGCCCCTGGGCGACCAGCTCGGTGCCCCACAAGGCGATTTCCCCCGCCCACCGCAGGCTGGCACCGATGCGATCGCCGCCCTGACCGGCCCCGATGCCGACCAGCCAGCCGAGGGTCTGAGCGATAGGGGCCGAGCGGGCCTCCGCGGCCGGGCGCCCGGGAATGGGCACGGCCGGATGGCGCTCCCAGACGATGCTGGTGGCGTCGGCCTTCTGCAGAAGCTGCCCCAGATCCTCCGGGGTGGCGTCGGCGCCCGGCCCGCCCGCCCACACCACGATGCGCCCCTCCGCCCAGGACGCCTGCAGGAGCGGCGGCCCGGCTTCGGTGCTACCACCAGGGCCGGCGTCTCCGGCGCCGACGTCGAGGCCCGGCCCGGCCACCAAGGTCGGCGCCGCGGTCACGGTCCGGGACCCGCCGGCCGGGGCGGCGACCGCCCCGGGACGCCCAGCCGACTGCGCCGGCGTGGAGGCGAACGCGGGTGCGGGGGTTTCGATCTCGTCGCCGGTGAGCCGGCGCAGGACCGCGGACAGGCGATCCCGTTCCTCGTTGAGGTCGGCCAGGGCCTGCTCCCGCAAATCTCCGGACAAGGCCGCCGCGCCCCGCAGACCGTCGTCGGTCTCGTGGATCAAACGGCGCAGGGCCGCGGCCCAGGCCAGTGGGTCGGCAGCCAGCGCGACGCGCTCCGCCTCCGACGCCCAGCCTCCGGCGTCGGCAACCACCGCTGCTTCAAAAGCGAACCGGTCCAGCTTCCTCTCCACTCTCACGTGTGGCGGCGCACCCCTGCGCACCTCGGGCGTTACCCGCCGGCCACGGCGGCCAGCACCAACCCTCGATCACCACCAAAAGGTCCCGGCGTTCCCGGGCTCCCTTGGTCCAAACGTTCTCGGGATTCCTTCCATTCCAGGGCGCCGTGATTTCCGGCCGCCCATATACACCCCTGAATTCGGCTACCGCCGGCATCCACCAGACCCGGCCACTCGCCCCGCCACATCACTGTAGCGCGCCGCCGGCCCCAAGGGCCAGCACCCATCCGGCCGAGGGCTGGCGCGGCCGGCGGCGGGGGTCTCCGGCGCCGTCCCCGGGCCCCGGTTCAGCGGCCGGCCCGCACCGCGACGGGTGGCAGGTCCAACTCGGGGTGTGAGGCGACGACCATGCGGCGCATCCCGTCCCGCCACCCGACCAGGGCCGGGCCGATCAGCGCGGCCATGCGACTGACGTCCACGGCCACGCTCGGCAGTGCCGCGTCGGTGTACTCGAACACCGGCTCCTTGCCGACGAGCTCGCCCAGGTAGGCGCACCATTCCTGGACGCTCACCACGTCCGGACCCGCCCAGTTGACCGTGGTCGCCGGGGTGGTGGCCGCCCCCAGCAGCGACGGGATCTGCCGGATGATGTCGTCGCTGTGGATCGGCGAGTACACGCTGCGTTCACCCGGGAGCAGCTGGATGGGCTCGCCCGCCAGGATGCATTCCAGGTGCATCGACGGCCAGGCGATGCAGTCGCCGTAAGGGACGTTGAGCCGGGCGATGATCGCCGGCAGCTGGTAAAGGCGGGAGCACAGCCGGGCGACCGACTCCCCGGCGATCTTGGAAATGCTGTAGGTCGGCAACAGGGCTCGGTGGTTGTCGCCGAGCGGGTCATCCTCCCGCATCGGGTGGGCTCCGTCGGGCTGGTACACCCCGGTCGACGAACAGTGGAGAAAGGCCCGGGCGTCGCGATAGTGGGCCATCAGCAAACCCAGGTTTTCGGCGTTGGCGGCCAGGGCCGAGGGAAAATCGGGGGCGTGGGTGACGGCCAGGTTGATCACGACGTCCACCCCTGTCGGCAGCGGATCGAAGTCCGGATCGGCCAGGTCCAGCACCACCGGGTGCACGCCCGCGTCCTCGAGGGCGGCCCGGGCCCGCCGGCTGGTGAACCGGGCCGCCCCCCACACCTCGTTGTGCTGCGCCAGGTGCCGGACCACCGGTCCGGCCACCATGCCGGTGGCGCCTATCACGACGATCCGTTCGCCTTCGAGCTCGTCCAAGTTGACAATCCCCCCCGATCTCGTCCATCTCGTCGCGGTTCACACCCGGCGGCGGTAGTAGGTCAGCCCCCTCCCGCCGACCCGCCGTAGAACGGCCCCGCCGTAGAACGACCCCACTGTATAAGAACGCGTTCTAGAAAGCTAGGCGGCGCCGTTAGTTCGGGCCGCGGCGTTGGGCCGGTCCGCTGGCCGGGACATGGCCTCTTGGGGAGATTGAACCCACAGTGAAATCGTGTTCTACTGGCCGGCTGTGAAGGCGAACCTGGCTGACCTGTTCGAACTGGCGGTCGACACCTTTGGGGACCGGGAGTACCTGGTCGCAGGCGATCAGCGGCGGACCTACGCCGAGATGGACCGCCGGGCCAACCAGCTCGCCCACCACCTGCGCGCCCGCGGGGTCCAACCCGGCGACCACGTCGGGATCTACGCCTACAACAGCGTGGAGTGGGTGGAGGCCCTCTGGGCCGTCTTCAAGCTGCGGGCGGTGTGGATCAACATCAACTACCGCTATGTGGCCGACGAGCTGCGCCACATCTTCTCCAATTCCGATCTGGTGGGCTTGATCCACGCCCGCGAGTTCACTCCCCGCTTGGCCGAGGTCGCCGACGCGCTCGGCGCACTGCGCTTCTCGCTGGTGATCGAGGACGGCACCGGACACGGCCACGTCCGGGACGATGCCGAGGACTACGAGTCGGCCTTGGCGGCCGCACCCGACGGACGGGACTTCGCGCCCCGCTCCGAGGACGACATCTACATCCTCTATACCGGCGGCACCACCGGACTGCCGAAGGGCGTGGTGTGGCGCCACGAGGACGTGTTCTACGCCCTCGGCGGCGGCATCAACGCGGTCACCAACGCCAGGGTCGACGATCCCGGCGACGTCACCCGCGGCGCCGCCACAAACACCCCGACCACCTTCCTGCCGTGCGCGCCGCTCATGCATGGCGCCAGCCAGTGGGGCGTCATGAGCCAGACCTTCCAGGGCAACCGGGTCGTCCTGCTCGCCAGGTTCGACCCGCACGCGGTATGGGACCTCGTCAGCCTGGAGAAGGTCAACGTCCTCTTCATCACCGGCGACGCCATGGGCCGCCCCCTCGTGGAAGCTCTTGACGAGGCCGGCACCCGGCCCGACACCTCGTCGCTGGTCGCCGTCACCTCGACGGCCGCGGTGTTCTCGCCCACGGTCAAAGAGGACTTCTTCCGGCACTTCCCCCAACTGGTGATGACCGACTCCATCGGCAGCTCGGAGACCGGAGCCAACGGGGTGTCGTTCGTCACCGCCGGCCGGACGGCGATGCAGGGCGGCCCCACCGTCGTCAGCCTGCGCGACACGGTGGTGCTCGACGACGACCTGCGGCCGGTGGCGCGGGGATCGGGCGTCGTCGGCAGGGTCGCCCGCGCCGGCAACATTCCCATTGGCTACTACAAGGACCCGGTCAAGACCGCAGCGACGTTTGTCGAGGTGGATGGCGTCCGCTACGCCATCCCCGGCGACTACGCCACCGTGGAAGCGGACGGCACCATCACGCTGCTCGGACGCGGATCGGTGTCGATCAACTCCGGTGGCGAGAAGATCTACCCCGAGGAGGTCGAGGCCGCCCTCAAGTCCCACCCGGCCGTGTATGACGCCATCGTGGTGGGCTCGCCGGACCAGCGATGGGGCGAACGGGTCAGCGCCGTCCTGCAGCTGCGACCGGGGATGTCGGCCGACCTGGCCGATCTTCAAGCCCACTGCCGGACCAAGATCGCCGGCTACAAGGTGCCCCGGCAGATGCACGTCGTCGACGAGGTGGTCCGGTCGCCGAGCGGCAAACCCGACTACCAGTGGGCCCACATGGTCGCCACCTCGGGGCCGCCCGGCCAGGAGGATCGTCCCGCTGGAGCCCGGACCGGCACCCACACATGAAGCTGGCCCTCACGGTCGGTTACTGGGGGGCGGCGCCGCCCACCGACGCCCTGCCCCTCATCCAGGCCGCCGAGACCCTGGGCTTCGATGCGGTGTTCACCGCCGAATCCTGGGGCTCCGACGCCCTCACGCCCCTGGCCTGGTGGGGGGCCCACACCACCCGGATCAAGCTGGGCACCTCCATCGTGCAGATCTCGGCCCGGGCGCCCACCACCACGGCCATGAGCGCCCTCACCCTCGACCACCTCAGCGGCGGCCGCCTGATCCTCGGGCTCGGGGTGTCGGGGCCGCAGGTGGTGGAAGGCTGGTACGGGCAGCCGTTCGGCAAGCCCTTGGCCCGCACCCGCGAGTACATCGACGTGATCCGGCAGGTCCTGGCCCGCCAAGACCGGGTGACCAACCCCGGCCCGCACTACCCGCTCCCGTTCGACGGTCCCGGGTCGCTCGGCCTCGGCAAGCCGCTCAAACCCATCACTCATCCCCTCCGGGTGGACATCCCCATCTGGATGGGCGCCGAGGGCCCCCGCAACGTGGCCTTGGCCGCCGAGATCGCGGACGGCTGGCTCCCCATCTACTACGCCCCCCGGGTCTCCCCCATGTACCGGTCCTGGCTGGCCGAAGGGTTCAGCCGCCCCGGGGCCCACAGGTCGCCCGAGTCGTTCGAGATCGCGTCCAATTGCCAGGTGGTCATCACCGAGGACATCGAAGCGGCAGTGGCGGACTTGAAGCCAGCCCTGGCCTTCTACATCGGCGGCATGGGCGCCAAGGACATGAACTTTCACAAAGAAGTCTTCGCCCGCATGGGCTACGAGCGGGAGGTGGAGGAGATCCAGCGCCTGTTCTTCGAGGGCCGGCGGGAGGAAGCGGTGGCGGCGGTGCCGGACCGGCTGGTGCGGGACATCTCGCTCATCGGACCAACTGCGCAGATCCGAGACGACGTGGCGGCGTGGGAGGAGGCCGGCGTCACCACCCTGGTGGTCATGGGCCGGTCTGTCGCCGAGCTGGCCCGGGTGGCGGACGTGGTACTGGGCTAGCGCGGCGGGGCGTCACTCTCCCGCCAGCAGGAAGCGGGCCGCGAACTCCAGTTCGTCGCCCACGCTGCGCACTCCCCTCCAGCCGTGCACCCAGCCGATCAGGGCCGCGAACCACACGTGCGACAGGATGCGCACCACGCCGTCCCGCCGGGCCTCCCTCACGCCGGCCAGGGGCCCCTCGAGCAGGCGCAGCAACACCTCGTCCACCTCGGCCTGGTAGCGGCTGATGCCGTCGTCGTGGCTGCTCACCGCGGTGATGAGGGCGGAGCTGAGGGGCTGGTTGCGCTCGATCGACCGGCAAGCCCGACGCAACACGTCGACCACCCGAGCTTCAGCCGTATCGCCTACGGGGGGCCGCTGGCCCAGGCGCCGCTCCAGGGCTTCCGCCCACTCGACCAGGGCGGCGGCGAGCAACTGGTCCTTGGACTCGAAGTAGCGGTAGATGGTGCCGAGGGCCACGTTGGCCCGGGTCGCCACGTCGCGCATCTGCACCAGCTCATAGCCGCCTTCCGAAGCCAGCTGCACGGCAGCCTCGACGACTCGTCGGCGGCGGTCCGCCTGGCTGGCGGTCAGGCGCCCGCCCACCGGCGCCTGCTCGGCTGCGCCCGCGCCCCCCATGCTCACAGGGTGATCCCGCCGTCCATGCCGACAATGCTGCCGGTCATGTAGTGGGCCTCGTCCGAGGCCACGTAGGCGTAGAGCGAAGCCACGTCCTCCGGCTGGCAGAATCCCATCGGCGACAGGTACCGCATGATCCGCTTCATGTCCGCCGCCTCGGGCAGCGCCGCGAAGTCGTTGATGATGGGGGTGTCGACGCCGCCGGGCGCGATGGCGTTGACGCGCACCTTGCGGTCCCAGTACTCGAGGGCCAACGCCTTCGTCAGCATGAGGACGCCGCCTTTGGAGGCGCAATAGGCCGCTTGGTAGGGCTGGGCCATGACGGCGGACGTGGAGGCCGTGTTGATGATCACTCCTCCCCGGTCCAGCATGTGGGGCAGCACGGCCTGGTCGACCAGGAAGGTGCCGGTGAGATTGACGTCGATCATCCGCTGCCACTGCTCGAGGGTCATCTCGGTGCTGACGTAGAAGCGCCCGATGCCGGCGATGCTGCACACGACGTCCGGGCGGCCGAACTGATCGACCGCGGCGCCCACCGCGCCGCGCACCTCGACGGGGTCGGACACGTCGCACGTCAAGGCGGCCGCCGTGCCGCCCTCCGCCACGATGGTCGCCGCCACTTCCTCCGCGGCGTCGCCGCTCAGGTCCAGGCAGGCCACGGCCGCCCCCTCGGCCCCGAGCCGCTCGGCGGTGGCCCGACCGATCCCGGACGCGGCCCCGGTAATGATGGCGACCTTGCCGCCGAACCGGTGCATGGCGTCGTTCACGGCTGGTCCGGCCGCGGCGTGTTCATGACTGCCCTCCCAAGGGCGAGAATAGATCGCGTTCTATTTTTAAGAGCGTAGGGGCCGGGCACCCGACCGGCAAGTATCGGTGCGGCAGACTCGGGCATGCTCGCAGCCTTTTCGATAACACCACTCGGCACACCTCTGGGCACGCCGCTCGGAACGGGAGAATCGGTGGGCGCCGCGGTGGCGGAGGCCGTCCGCCTGGTCCGGGAATCCGGGCTGCCCAACGAGACGAACGCCATGTTTACCAACGTGGAGGGCGGGTGGGACGAGGTCATGGCGCTGATCCGAGCCTGCGTCGACCGGGTGGGGGAACTGGCGCCCCGGGTAAGCGTGGTGATCAAGCTCGACCTGCGCCCCGGGCACGACCACGCCCTGACCAGCAAGGTGGAGCGGGTCGAGCGGCTGCTGGCGACGCCGGACGAGTGATTTTCACGCGTATGCCAGGGTCAGCCGCCGGGTTCGGAATGGTGGGCGCCCCGCCGGCCAGCCGGCGCTTCCAACCGTGCCGCGAAACATGCCCGATGCGGGTAGTCAACCGTACACACCTCGCCGGGTCGGCCAGCCGGCGACCGACGCGCTACCGGCGCTGGAACTCCGGCGTCCGCTTCTCGGCGAAGGCCTTAGGCCCTTCCTTGGCGTCCTCGGTGGCGAACACCGCCTGGCCGCGCGGCCACTCCTCCGCGAACGCCTCCACTTCCGGGATACCCCCAGAGGTACGAAGGGTCTGCAGGACCGCCTCCACCGCCAGCGGCCCGTTGCGGCAGATCTGGGCGGCGATCTCCTTGGCCTTGGTGAGTGCCTCCCCGTCGGGTACCACCTGACCGATCAAGCCCAGCGCCTTGGCCTCCGCGGCCTGGATGTGCTTGCCGGTCAGGAGGATCTCCGCGGCGGCGGTGTAGGGGATCTGCCGGGGCAGCCGCACCGCGGAGCCGGCCATGGGGTACAGGGACCAGCGCACCTCCGAAACGCCGAAGCGGGCGCTCTCGCCGGCGACCCGGATGTCGGTGCCGAGCAGTACCTCGGTCCCGCCCGCGATGGCGACGCCTTCCACCGCGGCGATGATGGGCTTCAGCGGCCGGCTCAGCTTCAGGAAACCCCGCCAGGGCAGGTTTGGGTCCGCGGCCATGCGCTCGGCCACGTCTGTGCGGGTGCCGTCCTCGTCGCTGTCGCCGGCCATGGCCCGCAGATCGGCCCCGGACGAGAAATTGCCGCCGGCACCGGTCAGGATGATGCAGCGCACCTGGTCGTCCGCCGCAGCTTCGGCGTAGGCGTCCACCAGCGTCACCAGCATGGTGCTGGTGATGGCGTTCATGCGCTGGGGCCGGTTGAGCGTGAGCACCATGGTGGCGCCGTCGCGCTCCACCAAGACCTGCGGCATGCGAACTCCCCTCTGTCGACGTTGTCGGGCCGGCAGCCTAGGCAGCGCGTCTAGGTGACCTGATCGCCCGGTCCCGCTGGGCGGCCCGGTGCCACCTGCTTGATGTAGCTGCGCTCTTCGACCCGGCTGCGGATACGCCAACCTTCGGGGGTGCGCATCAGATCGTCCCGGTACCACAGGCCGCACAGCAGCAGCGACGGGTCGTCACCGTCGCGCCACACCATGGGATTGTGGCAGATGGTGCGGGCCCGCGCCTGGTCCCCGTCGAGGTCGAGCACCGTCGAGCCGACCAGGTGCTGCGAGCTGGCGAACATCGGCAGGCTCTCGGCCAGGAACCGTTTGGTCACCGCCAGGTCGCCGTACGAGCCGCCCAGGGCCCGGTAATCGATGACTGCGTCGCTGGTGAAGATACGGTCGAAGGCGTCCCAATCCTGCCGGTCGACGGCGTCGCAGTAGCGGGCCAACAGGTCCTGGATCTCCAGCCGATCGGATATCTCCTGGATGGACAGCACGGTGACTCCCTACGCAGGCGGGCCCGGTCCGACGGGTCCCCGCTAAGCTAGAATCGGCTTCCAGAGAAGTCAAAGCCAGCCAAGAGCCAGAGAGCTCACACTCGAGCCAGAGAGCTCACAGTCGGCCGTCATGGCCGGTCCATTCACCGGCAAGCCCAACGCCTGGGCACCCAAACTCCCCGGAGAGGTAGCGAGAGTCGTTCCGTGCCCAAGCATGCTGCCCCGAGGGTGAGTGCGCCGCCCGTGCCCGAGTCACTCACATCCTCCCAGCGCGAACGGCGGGACCGTATCGTCAAGGCTGGCCTGGCGCGGCTGCGCACCCACGAGCACACCCAGATCCAGATGAAGGACGTAGCCGCCGAGGCGGATGTGGCCCTCGGCACCGTGTATCGCTACTTCCAGTCCAAGGACCACCTGTTCGCGGAGGTCCTGGCGGATTGGGCCAGCCATCTTCGCACCAACGTCGAGCGGCAACCCTTGCGCGGTGACACCAACGCGGCGCGGTTGACCGACGTCCTGCACCGGTCGATGCGGGCGTTCCAGAGCTGGCCCCAGCTGGCCCGGGTGGTGATGGCCCTCGAGGCGTCCGAGGATCCCTTCACCCGCGAGATCTTCGCCCGCAACATGGCCCGCAACACCGATATCTACGTCGAAGCCGTCCATGGTCTGCCAGCGGACGTGACCCGCGACGTGGTCCGGGTGGCCAACTCGGTGTTCGACCTCCAGCTGCGCCAGTGGGTGGTCGGGGCCCAGTCGATCGCCCAGGTCTACGACCACATCAGCCGGGCCGTGTGGATCGTGCTGGAGTTCTCCGAGCGCGGGGTGGTCGCACCCCGACCAGAGCGGCCGGAGCCGCCAGAGACGCCCGACCAGCCAGAGACGCCCGACCAGGAGGAAGCCGTTGCCGGTCACGTCGCGCATCGATAAGGACGGGGTGGCGGCGGTCACCGTCGACTGCCCGCCGGTCAACGCCCTGGGCGTGGCCGATTGGTACGCCATTGCCGACGAGCTCGGTCGGCTGGGCCGTGACCCGAAGGTCCGGGTGGTGATCCTTCGGGCCGAAGGCCGGGGCTTCAACGCCGGCGTCGACATCAAGGAGATGCAGGCCACCGACGGGTTCGATGCGCTCATCGGCGCCAACCGGGGCTGCTTCGCGGCCTTCGCCGCGGTCTACGACTGCCCGGTCCCGGTGATTGCGGCTGTGCACGGCTTCTGCCTGGGTGGAGGGGTCGGCCTGGCCGGCAACGCCGATGTGATCGTGGCCTCCGACGACGCCTACTTCGGCCTGCCCGAGGTGGATCGAGGCGCCCTGGGGGCCGCCACCCATCTCAGCCGGCTGGTCCCCGCCCACAAGATGCGGGCCATGGTGTACACCTCGGCCACGGCAAGCGCGGCCGAGTTGCACGCCTTCGGCTCGGTGTGGGCCGTGGTCCCGCGCCCCGAGCTCGACGAGACCGCGGCCGAGGTGGCCGGCGCCATCGCGGCGAAGTCGCCGACCGTCATCCGGGCCGCCAAGGAGTCCCTCAACGGCATCGACCTGTGGGATGTCAAGCGGTCCTACCGGTACGAGCAGGGCTTTACCTTCGAGCTCAACCTGTCCGGGGTGGCCGACGAGCACCGGGACGCCTTCGTGGCCAAGCGCGACACCGAGACGCCTCGATGACGGCCAAGCGCCGCACGGAGGACGATGTCGTCGCCCAACTAGCGGATGGCATGACCATCGGCATCGGCGGTTGGGGCAGCCGGCGCAAACCCATGTCGATCGTCCGAGCCATCGCCCGCAGCCGTCTGCAAGACCTCACCGTCGTCAGCTTCGCCGGACCGGATCTCGGCCTGCTGTGCGCTGCGGGCAAGGTCGCCAAGGCCGTCTACCCCTTCGCCTCATTGGACTCCATACCCCTCGAGCCGCACTTCCGGGCCGCCCGACAGTCCGGTGCGGTCGAGGACGAGCCGTGGGATGAGGGTATGTTCCTGCTGGGATTGCAGGCCGCGGCCTGGCGGGTGCCCTTCCTGCCCACCCGGGTGGGACTGGGGAGCGACCTGCTCCGGCTCAACCCGCGCCTGGGGAAAGTCCGTTCGCCGTTCGCCGACGATTTCGAGCTGGTGGCGGTCCCGGCGTTGACCCTCGACGCCGCCATCTGCCACCTCAACCGGGCCGACGAGGCCGGTAACGCCACTTTCCTGGGCCCCGACCTGTACTTCGACGACCTGCTGCTGCGGGCCGCCCCGTCGCGCCGCTTCATCTCGGTGGAACGAGTGGTGCCGACGCCGGAGTTGCTCGTCGAGGCTGGCACCGAGCTGCGCCTGCGGGTGGCCCGGCTGATGGTCGATGGGGTGGTGGAGCGGGCGGGCGGGGCCCGGTTTACCTCGTGCGTGCCGGACTACGAGCGGGACGAGTCGTTTCAGAAGGAGTATGCAGCCTCGGCCCGGTCGGCGGAC
>DASXZS010000144.1:0-2334 GCA_036501785.1 Acidimicrobiales bacterium
GCACGGCCCGGAACCCGACCCGGGCCGCCAGCCGCCCGGCCGGCGCCGACACCAGTGCCACCACGAGCGGGCCGGGGGTGATGGCCAGGCCGGCCCGCAGGATCGAGTAGTGCCACACCCCGGTCAAAAACAGCACGTTGCCGAGCAGCATGGCGTAGAAGCCCATGGCGTAGAGCACCACGGCCGCATTAGCCACGGAAAAAGACCGGGCCCTGAACAGCTGCAAGTCCAGCACCGGCTCCGGGTGCCGCGCCGACCTGAGGAGGAACACCGCCGCCAGCACGGGCGCCACCGCGAAGCAGGCGACGGTGCGGGGACTGCCCCAACCCCACGTCTGCCCCTGGGAGATGCCCAGCACCAGGGCGGCCAGGGCCACCACCAAGATGGCGACGCCGGCGTAGTCGGGCCGCCCCTGTAGGCCTTCGATGCGCGACTCCGCCAGCACCCGGCGACCCCCCAGCCAGGCGACCACCCCGACCGGGAGGTTGACGAAGAACGCCCACCGCCAGCCGCCGGCGGAGATGA
The DNA here is from genome assembly GCA_036501785.1 of Acidimicrobiales bacterium. Lineage (GTDB taxonomy): Bacteria > Actinomycetota > Acidimicrobiia > Acidimicrobiales > Palsa-688 > PALSA-693. The sequence continues at coordinate 526 of DASXZS010000144.1, forward strand.
GGACGGCCCCGAGGGACGGGCCGGTGGCCACGGCCAGGGCGCCCACGCCGCCCCACAGGGCCACGATCTGCGACCGGCGGGCGGCCGGGAAGGCGCCCAGCAACAGACCCACCGATGACGGCACCATGGCGGCGGCACCGGTACCCTGCACCACCCGGCCGGCGATCAACCACGCCACCGATGGCGCCAGGGCGCACAACGCCGAGCCGAGGGTGAAGACGCCCAGCCCGGCAAAGAACACCCGCCGCCGTCCCACCCGGTCGGCGGTCCGTCCGGCGGTGACCAGGAGGGAGGCGAACACGATGGTGTAGGCGGTGATCACCCAGGCCAGCGTGGCCCGGGAATCGTGGGGGAACGAATGCTGGAGAGCCGGGAAGGCCACGTTGACAATCGACAGGTCCAGCGAGGCCATGAACGCCCCGAGGGCGGTGACGGCGAACACCAGGGTGCGCCGGCGCCGCTCGCGTTGCTCGCTGGCAGTTCGTTCTGTCACCGAACCGAACCTAGGCCATTGCGTTCCATAATGCAACTGACTTATCATGGTGCGGTGGAACGAAAGAGCTTCGCCGACATGGACTGCTCGGTGGCCCAGTGTCTCGAGGTGGTCGGCGAGTGGTGGAGCATGCTGGTCATGCGCGACTGCTTCCTCGGGGTGACCCGCTTCGACGACTTCCAGCGCCGGTTGGGCATCTCCCGCAACATCCTGCAGCAACGCCTGTCCCGGCTCGTCGCCGCCGGCCTCCTGGTGCGGGTGCCGTACCAGGAGCATCCACCGCGCTACGACTACCGGATGACGGACAAGGGCCGGGACCTGTGGCCGGTCGTCAATGCCATGCGCGAGTGGGGCGACAAGTACGCGGCGCCGGCTGGGCCCCCGCTGCACCTGGCGCACAAGGGCTGCGGCCAGGTCACCCACACCCAGGTGATCTGCGCGGCCTGCGGGGAGCCGGTCGGGCCCCGCGACATGCAGGTCCTCGCCGGCGAGGGGCGACCCGAGCCCGGGACCGTTCCCGCTCGGTAGCGCCAGCGCCCCGGCCCCGAACCTGGTGCGGTTTTGGCCAGGTCCCGCCGGCCCCACCCGGAGGCTCTAGGAGGGAGCCGCCACCCGTACCGGGAGGGTGCGCGGGCCGCGAACCTGCCCACTCGACCACGTGACCGCGGCGGGATCGGTGAGCTCGAACTCGGGGTAGCGCGCCATCCACTCCTCCAGGGCCACCCGCAGCTCCATGCGAGCCAGGTTCGAGCCCAGGCAGCGGTGGATCCCGAGCCCGAAGGCGGAGTGGCGGTTTTCGGGTCGGTCCAGCCGGACCCGGTCCGGGTCCGCAAAGGCTTCCGGGTCCCGGTTGCCGGCCGGGAATGGCAGGAGCAGCCAGTCGCCCTCGTGGAGCGTCCGCCCCGCCAGCTCGTGGTCCTTGGCGACCAGGCGGGCCATCGTCACCGGGGCGTAGGCCCGTAGGAATTCCTCGACCGCGGTGTCCATCAACTCCGGCTGGCGCGCCAGCCGCCGCCGGTCCTCGGGGTGTGACGCCAGGTGCCACAGCGCCGCCCCGATGGCCGACCAGGTGGTGTCGATGCCGGCGATCATCAGCAGCAGCATGGTGCCCCGCACGTGCTCGGGTAGCAGCTTCTGCCCGTCGAGCTCGGCGTTGAGGAGAAATGTGGTCAGGTCGTCGCGCGGCTCGGCCAGGTGCTCGCCGATGCGGGCGTCCATGTAAGTGTCGATCTCCCCGCCGGCGATGACGGCCAGCCGTTCCTCGGGGGACATGTCGACGTCTTCGAGCACTTGGTGGATGAACTTGCGCAAGATGG
>DASXZS010000145.1:0-2622 GCA_036501785.1 Acidimicrobiales bacterium
GTCCCCCCGCACGGTGCTGATCGCCGGTCGGTCGTCGTGACTCCACTGCTCGGCAGGCGGGGACGGCGGCGCGCCGGGCGGGTCCCCGAGGCCCCGGCGGGCCCGCATGCGGGGCCAGCTCACCCGCAACATGACCACGACCAGCACGATGACGACGACCAGGATGACGCCGCCTCCGGCGCCGCCACCCCCGCCACCGAAGAACAAGAAGCCACCACCGCCGCCGCCACCGAAGACGCCGCCGCCACCACCTCCGCTGCCGCTACCGCCACTGAAGCTGTGGCCTCCTCCGGCCCGGGCGACCAGGTCGGCAAGCCCGACCATCATTGACCAGACGGAGCCGCCGGCGGTGCGTCACCGCCGCTGGCGGCGGACGTGGTGCTGGTACCGCAATCGGGGCAGAACTTGGCGCCCGGCGCCAACTCGGCCCCGCACGAGGTGCAGTGGGCCGCGGCGACGACCATGGCCGTACCGCAGGACGCGCAGAACTTGGCGGTGGGCGCGTTCTCGGCCTGGCAGCTGGGGCACGCCGCGGCCGGCGGGGCCAGTGACGTGCCGCACGAGGCGCAGAACTTGGCGCCGGCCGCGTTCCCAGCATGGCAGTTGGGGCATTCCACCCCGGGCGCGGGCTGATTGGCGAACCCCGCTCCGCCGCCGGCGAAGCCCGGCCCGGCAGGCGGGGGCGGACCAGGCGCGGCGGGCGCCGCGGCCTGGCCGCCCAGGCCGAGACCGGCGGCCAGGAAGGCCCCGCCGACCCCGGCGCCGCCCTGGGCCATGCCCTGACCGGCCCCGAGCGCCATCTCCCCCGCGGCGTACTGCCCGAAGCTGCCGGCCAGCCGCGAGTAGGCGGTGTCCTTGGCCAGGGTCTTGAGCTGGGCCTCGTCCTGCTCCGACAGGTTGATGTCGAAGTTCCCCATCCGGATGATCGACACGCCGTAGCTGGCGAGCTGCTCGTTGCCCTTGGCCATCACCTCTTCTTCGATATCGGGGGTGTAGGCCGACAATCCGAGGATGGGCCAGCCGTTGCGGACGATCTGAATCGTCATGTGGGTACGCATGACCTTGAGGAGCTGATCGCTCATCCAGCCGGTGATGGCGTTGTTATCCGCAACGTCGACGGTGCCCACCAGGTTGGTGATCAAGGCGGCCGGGTCTTTTACCTGCATCGAGTAATCGCCGAAGACCCGCAAGGTGACAATCATCCCGGTTTGCGGGTCCTGGACGTCGTCGATCCGCCCGCCGAAATTGTTGCCGGGAAACTCCCGGGTGCCCACGAAGTACAGCTCGGCCTTGTAGACGTTGGAGCCCACCACGTGGTCGATGAGGACGCCGAGCCCGGGGATCTCGTCGGCGTCGATCTGATGCCGGCCGGGACCCATGGTCGCCACCACCTGGCCGGTGTTGACGAACATGGCCAACTCGTCCGCGTTGACGATGGCGCGGGTGTACTTCCGGATGTTGTGGTCGGGCCACTTGAAGACGATCTGGTGCTTCTTGTCGTCCGGTACCGCAATAAATTCACGCCCAAGCAGCGCCACGACCCGTCCTCCTTGTCATGGGCCCTGGGTAATGGGCCCCTGGATGCAGGGATCTGCCCCCGTTTAGGGTAGCGAGCCCCGGGGGGCTCGTCGGCGACGCGCCACCAAAATCATCCCAAGGTACGAGATGGTACTGAGCCCGGCTGGGGGGCCGGCCCGTGCCGCCCGGGTCTGTGGCGGACGCCAATTGATCGGCGACCAACTCTCAAATAGCCGCCGGCCGGCTGTCGCCCGTAGACTGCCTGGTCTGGGCCCCAGGGGCGCCGGATCTCGAGAACTCACTCGAGAACTCAATGGAAGGACCAATCCCTGTGAGCGACGTCGCACCCTCCCGCTTCGAGTCCCCCGCCGTGGTGCGCGAGGGACTGCGCAAGGTCAGCTACCTGGCGGACGAGGGCATCGCCGGCGTGGTGTACCTGGCCGAACGGCTCGGCAAGCCCGTGCTGGTGGAGGGTCCGGCCGGGACCGGCAAGACCCAGCTGGCCAAGTCGGTGGCCGAGATGACCGGTGGCCGCCTGATCCGCCTGCAGTGCTACGAGGGGCTGGACGAGTCCAAGGCCCTGTACGAATGGAACTACAAGAAGCAGCTGCTGCGCATCCAGGCCCAACGGGTCGGTGAAGAGGCGAGCGGGGAGAGCTGGGAGGACATCGAGGAGGACATCTTCTCCGAGCAGTTCCTGCTCACCCGCCCGCTGCTCGAGGCCATCCGGGCGGCGGAGCCGGTCGTCCTGCTGATCGACGAAGTGGACCGCGTCGAGGTCGAGACCGAGGCCCTGCTACTCGAGATCCTGTCCGACTACCAGGTGTCCATTCCCGAGCTGGGAACGGTTGTGGCCACCCAGATCCCGCTGGTGTTCCTGACGTCCAACAACACCCGGGAGCTGTCAGAGGCGCTGAAGCGGCGCTGCCTGTTCCTGCATATCAACTACCCGGACCTTGAGCGCGAGAAGGCGATCGTGCTCACCCGGGTGCCGGGCATCTCCGAGTCCCTGGCCGATCAGGTGGTCCGCATCGTCCGCTCGATCCGGAACCTGGAGTTGAAAAAGGCGCCGTCAGTGTCGGAGACCCTGGACTGGGCCAGAAC
>DASXZS010000146.1:0-4127 GCA_036501785.1 Acidimicrobiales bacterium
TTGAGGGCCACGAGCAGGTTGCGGAGGGCCACGGCCGGGTCGGACGGTCGCGCCGTCTGCGCCTGGTTCTGGACCGTCAGGGCCAGGCCCTGGGCCTCGCGCACCAGCTCGCGGCGGGTCTGCACGCCCGTGTTGTGCACCACCAGGGCCAAGCTGGCCAGCCCCGCGAGCACCAGGGCGCCGAGGACCATGAGCACCATGGCAATGGTGAGACGGCGCCGCACGTCCCTACTCCAGCCGGTAGCCGACGCCCCATATGGTCGTCAGCGGCAGGGCGTCGCCGAGTTTCTTGCGCAGCTGGCGCACGTGCACGTCGACGGTGCGCTCGTCGCCGTACCAGCCCACCCCCCACACCCCGTCGAGGAGCTGCTGGCGGGAGAGCACCAACCCCGTGTTCTCGGCCAGGTACTGCAAGAGGTCGAACTCGCGGGTGGCGAGCGCCACGGGCCGTCCGTTGGCGCGGGCTTCCCGCCGGCGGGTGTCGACTTCGACCTTGCCGGCGGTCAGCCGCGCCGGGCGGTCGGGGGGCGGGCCCTCGGCGCGTCGCAGGATGGCCTTGACCCGGGCCGCGAGCTCGCGCGGTGAGAACGGCTTGGTGACGTAGTCGTCGGCGCCCAGCTCGAGGCCCAGGATCCGGTCGATCTCCTCGTCTCTGGCGGTCAACATCAGCACCGGCACCCGGCTGGTGGCGCGGAGGCGCCGGCAGACCTCGAAGCCGTCGATCTGGCCCGGGAGGCCGATGTCGAGAATGACGAGGCGGGGTTGTTCACGGGCGATGGCGTCGAGGCCGGCTGCTCCGGAGCCGGCCTGGATGACACGGTGCCCGTCTTTGCGCAGATACAGGTCGATGAGGTCCGCGATGTGCGGGTCATCCTCGACAACCACGATGGTGCCCGGCTCGCTGGCCACGATGGCAGAGTGTGGCAGGCGGTCATGAGGAAAATGTGAACAGTCGCCGGTGGCGGGTGGTCCCGACGCCCAGCCGGCGCCGGTTGACCGGAATCCGCCGGGCGGTCGCCACCAGCTGGCGTTGGGCCTCCGGCCCCGGGTCGCGGCCACCGTAGGCACTGGCGTCGACCGCCCCGGCCAGCCGCTCGCACTGCTGCGGCCCGTCCCGGCTGAGGTGGCCGACGACTGCCGCGTATTCCGCGAAGGTCTCGCTCAAGCGTCGGGGCCGGCCGGCCCGGCGGCCGGCGCGCTCGACGTGGCGGGTGACCCGTTCCGCCCAGGTCGCGGGTCGGGACCGGCGGGCCCGCAGGACGGCCACTCCGCCCCCGACGCCGCCGAGGGCGACGGCAAGCGGTACGAGGGGCAGCCGGGTCAGGGCGTGGGCGACATCCTTGAGGGCGGTGGCGCCGGGCGCGGGGTTGGCGAGGGGGACGCTGGCGGTGGGATCGAAGCTCTGCCAGCCGTAGCCCGGGATCCACACCTGGACCCAGGCGTGGGCGTCGTCGGCGCGGACGTCGTAGAGGTCGGTGATGGGGTTGTACGGCCCGGGTACGTAGCCGACGGCCTCCCGGACCGGGATGCCAAGTGTCCGCAGCATGACCGCCAGCGAGGTGGAGATCTGCTCGCAGAAGCCGACCCGGTCCCCGAACAGGAACTCGTCGACGGTGTCCGCGCCCGCCGGCAGCGAGGGAATTTCCGTCGAGTACCGGGTGTGGGCGCCCATCCAGGCGATCAGGGCCTGGACCTCGTCGTAGGTCGAGGCCGAGCCAGCCGTGATGGACCGGGCCAGCGCCTCGACCTGGGGGTAGGAGTGGGGCAGCTGGGTATACCGGCGCTGCAGGGCCGCCTGGAGGGTGGCTCCGGGGGTGGTGGTGGCGGTGGCGGTGGCGGTGGCGGTGATGGCGGTGGTATCGGCGGCGGTGGTGGCGGCGCTGGCGGTCGCCTGGCGCATCTGGCTGGCGGTCGGTGCGATCACCTGGGACTCGACGGTGTAGATCGCCCCCTGCCCCAGGCCGATGGGCGAGACCACGGTCCCATCGTCGGACGTGAAGAGAGACGTGGCAGGGAACCACACCTCGGAAGCGGTCTCAGCGTGAAAGACCAGGTCGGCCGTGGGGCTGGCCACGTAGAACGTCTGCAGGTCCGACTGTCCGCCTGGGCGATCGCCGCTGGGGACCGGCAGGAAGAACGGTGATCCCTGGTCGAGCGTCCGCGTCGCGGTGGTCGATGAGGTCCAGTTCTGCCCGTCCCAACTGTCGAACGTCTCTCCAACCCAGTACGACGGTCGCTGGGCCCGTACCCGCATGACGACGGCTCGGCCCAGGTTGCCTCGCAGTGCGGTGTCGAGGCTGGACGCGAAACCCAGATAGCCGCCGACGCGGGTCGGACCGCTGGCCGTCCCGGCCCGGGAGAGCTGCGCGGGCTTGCCGGCGTCTCCGGCCAGCGCCCCGGGAATGGGAACTGTCCCACCCGCCCCCGAGCGGGCCAGGAAGTTGAGCCGGACGGCGACCGTCGGCGCGGGTAACACCAGGAAGATGGCCGCGGCCGCCAGGCTCACCGCGGCCAGCGAGGTGCCGAGCCCCGCCGTCGACACCCGGCCCCCCCCGCTCGCCGACCTCCACAACTCGACCATCGCCCACAGCCCGCAGCCGACCCAGGCCAGAGCGTAGAAACCGAAGTGCAGGTCGACGGCTTGGGCGCCGCCCACCGCCATCAAGCCCGCCGACGCCCCGAGCGAGAACATCAGGTCGCGGCGGGAGGGCACGTGGAAGGAGTGGACCACCTGGATGATCACGAACAACACCGTCAGCGGGTTCTCCACGGTGGTGATGTCGGTCACCGGGCGGGTGCTCACCTGGTGAAAGAACCAGACCAAGGTGACGACGGCCGCCACGGCCACCAGGACCTTGATCCATCCCGGGGGCCGGGCGCGGGTGGCGTAGGAGAAGACCATGCCGACCGCCACCATCACCATGGCGGCCCAGGCGGTCGGTCCAGCCAGCTCGTTGAGCGAGGCGCACGCCGCGATGGCGATGAGGACGGCGGCGGTGCACGCGGCCCGCAACCGGATCGACTCCTCCTGGCCCCGGGGCTGGTTGGCCCGGCGAATGGCGTCGATGGCCTTCATGGGCGGATGGCGATCGTCGTCATGGCCGGATGGCGATGGCCTTCATGGGCGGATGGCGATCGTCGTCATGGGCGGATCGATCCCCATTCGCCTCCTGCGCCATGGCGCCGGGCAACCCCACGGCGCGGGCTAACCGCCGGCCGACGGCGCGGCGATCCGCGACGGCTGCGTGGACCGGTCCGTCTGGCTCGATGGTGGCGAGCACCACCGAGGCGCCTCGGTCGAGGAGGAGCATGACCGTGCCGACCGCTCGCTCGGCAAGGCGCTCGGCGGCGTCGAGATCGGCGGGGAGCACCACCTCCACTCGGACCGGCTCGCCGGATGGTTGCTCCTGCTCGCGCACCATGAGCTCGCCGGCGTGGGCGGTGGCCCGCCAATGCACGTGGCGCCGGTGGTCGCCGGCCCGGTAGGGGCGGGCGCCTCGCGGCTCTCCCGTATCGGCCGACACCCGCCGGACACTCTCGTCGGCCCGCTCTTGCCCGTGCCGCGGCAAGGCGATCGGCTGGCCCCGGCGGGGCGCCACGTACAGAGTCGACGGGAGGGGCACGACCACCCGGCGGGTCCACCATTGCAAGGCGAACGGCGCGGCCGTGGCGATGTCCAGCGTGATCGTGTCGAATACCCCCCGCCGTGCTGGCAGCAGGGTGACCGATCCGTCCGGAGGCCGGTGGCGCCCCACCGGTCCCACCAGAGAATCGGGGCCCGGTGGGTAGGCCGGCCGCACCCGCAGGCGGGTGGTCGCCTCGACGCCCACCTCTACCGGCATCCCAGCGGTGCCGTCCGTGGGAGCGGCCACGACCCGGATCCTGGCCCGAGCCAGGACCAGGGCCGGCCCGACGATCCCGACGACGAGCATCCCGAACACCACGTCCCCGAGCGCTTGCACCCACCCGGCTCCGCTGTTGTGGGCGACCAGCCACCAGGCGCCGAGCCCGGCCACCGAGACGCCCATCGGCGCCAATGGGCGCGCCGGCCGCGCCCGCGACAACGGGCGCGGCGGCCGCACCCGGACTGTCACGGTCTCGGCGTCGGCGTGGCTTCCAGCAGCCGG
>DASXZS010000147.1:0-1881 GCA_036501785.1 Acidimicrobiales bacterium
CCGAGTAGGCGGCGGCCATGTCGATGGCCCGTTGGCCGGTCCCGAGGGTCATGGCGGCGATGAGTGTGCGGGTGAGGTCGAACTCGTGCATGACGGCGTGGAAGCCACGTCCGGGCTCACCGAGGAGATGGTCGTCGGGAACGAAGGTGCCGTCCATGGTGATCGACCCCCGGCCCAGCGATCGCAGGCCGGGATCGGTGAACCGCTGGCGGGAGATGGTGGGGTCGTGCAGGTCGACCAGGAAGGCGGACACTCCGCGGGCGCGCTGGGCCGGGTCGGTGAGGGCGAACACGATGGCGAGGTCGGCGTGCACGGCCTGGGTCACCGAGGTCTTCTCGCCGGTCAGCCGCCATCCGCCTTCGACGCGTTCGGCCTTGGTGCGCATCGCGGCGACGTCGGAGCCACAGCCCGGTTCGGTGATGGCGGCACACACGATCTGCTCGCCGTCCAGGACACCGGGCAGTACCGCGTCGCGCACGGCAGGCAGCGCCAGCCGGTTGATCAGGTCCGCGCCCACGTTGGCGGAGAAGACGAGGTAGGCGATGCTCGGGTCGGCCCAGCCAGCCTCCTCGCAGGCGATGCCGAGGCAGATGCAGTCAGCCCCCTGGCCGCCGTGTTCCTCGGGGACGGCCAGTCCGGTGAGGCCCACGGCGCCCAGTTGCTTGAGCCCGTACCGGGGGTACTCGTCGGAGAAGGCTCGGTCGGCGATGGAGTCGGCGAACGTCTTGCGCAGGAAGTGGCGGGTGGCGTCTTGGAAGGCGAGGTGGTCGTCGGTGAACAGAAACGGCACGGTGGGTTGCATGGAGATCACTCCTTGTCCGGGTCAGCGACCCTGGTAGACGGGGGTGCGCTTGTCCCGGAAGGCGGCCAGCCCCTCCCGGATGTCGTCGCTGGCCACGTAGGCCTCGATCGTGTCCAGCTCCAGCCGCAGCGCCCCGGCCAGGGGCTGGTCGAGCCCGTCGGCGACCAGACGCTTCATGTGGGCCAGGGTGAGGGGGCTCTTCTCGGCGATGGTCCGGGCCAGCTCGGTGGTGCGCCGCTGCAGTTCGTCGGCCGGGACCACCTCGTTGACCAAGCCGCGGGCGACGAGGTCGGCGGCCGGCACGCTGGCGCCGGTGAACAGCAGCTGCTTGGCCAGTCGCGGCCCGACCAGGCGGGGCAGGCGGGCGGAGCCGCCGGCGACGGGCAGCAGCGCGTAGTTGGCGTGGGCGTCGCCGATGCGCGCCTGGTCGCTGGCCACGACAAGGTCGCAGGCCAGCAGGAGTTCGAGCCCGCCGGCGAGCGCCAGCCCGTTCACCGCGGCGATGACCGGCTTGGGGAAGGTCGCCAGCTTCGTCACCACCCGCCCGATGTGGCGGACGAAGTCGATCACGGTGTCGGGTTGGACGCCGCCGCCGGAGTCGGCCACGGCCTTGAGGTCAGCGCCGGCGCAAAATGCCCGCCCGGTGCCGGTGAGAACGACGACCCGGGTGGCCGGTTCAGCTCCGAGTCGGGTGAGGTGGCGGTCGAGCGAGTGGAGGGTGGCGGCGTCGAGCGCGTTCATCGCCCCGGGCCGGTTGAGCCGCAGCCAGGCCACTGCCCCGTCCCGGGTTAGGAGCACCGTCTCGTCATGCATGGGTCTGCCTTTCAGGTCGATTGCTCTCGCCGAATGTGGTTGAACGGCGCCCGCGGGGGCGCGCGGCGGGTCATGCGCCCGAGACGCGGCGCTCCCGCTCGGCCCAGTGCGGTTCGCGGAGGGTCCCCGATGACTCATGTCAAGATGCCCGCGTACGGGGTTTCGTTGACTCACCCGTTTTTGCCCGCGAGGACGCGGGCGGTGTGACGGGCAACGGGGTGGGTTGATGTTTGGCCTTTACCAGCTCGAGTAGCTGGTCGGACAGG
>DASXZS010000148.1:0-8124 GCA_036501785.1 Acidimicrobiales bacterium
CGTTGTAGCGGATCTCCTCGAAGAAGGCGGCGCCGACGCCCTGGGTGAAGGCGCCCTGGTGCTGGCCTTCGACCACGGCCGGGTTGATCACCACCCCGCAGTCCGACACCAGCACGGCCGCCAGCACCCGGACGTTCCCAGTGGCGGGGTCGACATCCACGGCGACCGCGGTGGCGTGGGACCCGTAGGTGTCGTCATGGTTGGCGCCGCCGTCCACCGCCGGGCCGGTGAGGCCAGGGGTGTACACCACGCTGGCGGTAAGGCCCGGGTCGATGGTGGGGGGGAGCAGATGGGGATGCCACCAGGCGACCTGGGCGATCCGGGAGAAGAGCGCAGGCTCGATGTCGCCTTCGGCTGGGAGCACGTGACCGAGGGCGGCCGCCACCTGGCTCATCTTGGCCCGCACGGTGGCCGCGGCGCGCAGCACGGCCCCGCCGCCCATCACCGCGCTGCGGCTCCCCCACGTGCCCTGCCCGTAGGGAAGGGCATCGGTGTCCCCGTCGCGGACGTCGACCCGCTCCGCCGCGATCCCCAACGCCCCCGCGGCGACCTGGGCGAACGTCGTCTCATGGGCCTGGCCTTGCGACTTGGTCCCGACCCGCAGGTCGACCCGGCCGTCGGGCAGCACGGTCAGGGCGGCCATCTCCAGGGATCCGAACCGTCCGGCGGTGTCGTTTTGGGTGGGAGCCGTCCCCTGGACCAGGACGGAGACACCGATGCCAACGAAGCGGCCCTCGGCCCGGGCGGACGCCTGCCGGGTCCGCCACGTGGCGTACCCGAACTCGTCCACCAGCACGTCGAGCTGGCTGTCCAGGGGGCCGACATCGATGCGCTGACCGGCGGACCCCCGAAAGGGGCGGGGGATATCGGGCAGCAGGTTGGCGCGCCGCACCGCGAGCGGGTCCAGCCCCAGCTCCTGGGCCACCCGGTCCATCACCCGTTCGGTCGTCAGGTGGGCCTCCGGCTGGCCGAAGCCGCGGTAGGCCCCTATCGGGCAGGTGGTGGTGGCCACGCACCGGAGGCTCCAGCCCAAATGCTCGATGTGGTAGCCGCCAGTGATGCTCGACACGGTGACCAGAGCCGGCCCCACCCCCGAGAAGTACAGGACCGGGTTGCCGAGGTCGGACAGGATGCGGACGTGCATGGCCAGCACCCGGCCCGTCAGGTCGTAGCCCACCTCCACCTCGTGGACCTGGGCCCGGGCGTGCACCGATGCGGTGAGGGCTTCGGTGCGGTCCTGCGACCATCGGACCGGGCGCCCGGTCAAGCGGGCCAGCAGGCCGACGAGACATTCCTCCCGGGTGAAATGCTGCTTGTTGCCGAACCCGCCGCCCATGTCGGGGCTCACCACCCGCACCTGGGTCTCGGCCAGTCCGCAGATCTCGGCGATCACGGTGCGGAGCTGGTGGGGCTGCTGACTGGACGCCCACACCGTCAGCCGCTCGGCTCCGGCATCCCAGGACGCCTGGGCCCCATGCCCTTCGAGCGGCAGGCCGCAGAGCCGGTGGCTCTCGTAGCGCTCGGTGAACCGGAGAGGGGCGGCGGCCAGGGCGGCATCGACGTCCGGTCCCGACTCATCGAGGGCCAGGAACACGTTGGTCCCCCACTCGGGGTACAGGAGCGGGGCGTCGGGGGCCAGGGCCGCGTCCACCCCGATGACCGGCGGAAGCTCCTCGTAGTCGATCACGATGGCCTCCACGGCGTCCTCTGCCGCGGCGCGGGAGGTGGCCACCACCGCCGCGACCGGTTCACCGACGAAGCGCACCCGGTCGGACACCAGCACCCCCCAGGTGAGGGGGCGGACAGGTGGGCTCAGCAGGTGACTAAACCGACCGGCGCCGGCGGCGTCCAGTTCCGCGGCCGTGACCACCGCCACCACGTCGGGCCGGGCGGCCGCGGCGCCGACGTCGATGCCGAGGATGCGTGCGTGGGCCACATTGGCCCGGGCCACGGCGACGTAGCACAGGTCGGGCGTGGCCAGGTCGGCCAGGTACCGCCCCTGGCCGGTCAGCAGCTTCGGACCGGTCCGCGTCGGCACCGCCAGACCGATGCTGACTGCGGGCGGGGCGATGTCGGTGACGGTCACGGTGTCGGCGGCCCCGTCGACGCGGCCCGGCCGGCCGCCACGATGGCGTCGACCATGCCCGAGTAGCCGGTGCAGCGGCACAGGTTGCCGCTCAGCGCTTCGCGTACCTCCTCCTCGGTGGGCGCGGGCACGTGGGCCAGCAGGTCGATCGCCGTCATGACGACCCCGGGTGTGCAGAAGCCGCACTGCAGTCCGTGGTGGCGCCACAGGGCCTCCTGCACCGGGTGGAGCCGACCGGGCGTTCCCACGGCCTCGATGGTGACGATCTCCGAACCGGACGCGGACGCGGCCAGCATCAAGCAGGACCGCACGACCGCCCCGTCCACCAGCACGCTGCACGCCCCGCAGGCCCCCTGCTCGCAGCCGGCGTGGGTGCCGGTGAGGCCCAGCTCGTCGCGGACGAAGTCGAGCAGGGTCACCCGGGGTTCGACCTCGGCGTGAACGTCGCCGCCGTTGACGACCAGATCGATCGGCACGCTCACGCGGCGGGCTCGGCCTGGTCGAGTCGGGCCCGGTCGCGTTGGGCCCGTTCGAACGCATCCGCCACCGACCGGGCGGCCAGCAGGGCCGCCAGCTCCGCCTTGTCGTCACCCGCCGCCGAGGCCGCCTCTTTCACCGATTGCGCCACGGCGCGCAGCAACGCCGGGGCGGCCGACTCGGCCCCGACCACGCCGGCCTCGGCCAGGGCCGGACCCAGGACGAGCGGCACGCTCGCCACCGAGCAGGCCGCGGCTCCCACCCAGTGGCAGACGCCATGGGCGTCGAGCTCGAGGGCCACGCCCACCCCTACCTCGGCGAAGTCGCCCGCCCGCGGCGCCCACTCCGACCAGGCTGCGCCGTGGCGCGGCCCGGCCGCCGGGACGCGGATTTCGGTCAGGATCTCCGCCGGCTCCAGGGTGGTGGTGAAGTACCCCTCGACCAGCTCGGCGCAGGTGAGCTGGCGGGACCCGTCGGGGCCGGTGGCGACTACCAGGGCGTCGAGGGCGACGGCCACCGCCGGTAGCTCGGCCGCGGGGTCGGCGTGGGCCAGGGATCCTCCCAGGGTGCCCCGGTTGCGGGTGGCGGGATGACCGACGTAGCGAGCCGCCTCCCGCAGCAGCGGGGCGGCCCGCCCCACCGCGGCATCGGTCTCGAGGCGCCGCTGCCGGGTGAGGGCGCCCAGGCGCAGGGTCGGCCCGCCGGCGCCGCCGGCGTAGGCGCCGGCGGCGGGCGAGTCGTCCGGCCCCAGCTCGATCTCATCGAGGCGGAGCCGGCCGATGTCGACCAGCCGGCTGGGCCGGGCCAGCCGCAACGCCAGCAGCGGGAGCAGGCTCTGCCCACCCGCCAGCACTTTGGCGTCCTCCTCGGAGGCCAGGACGGCCACGGCCTCGGCGACGGAGGTGGCGCCCACGTATTCGAACGCGGGCGGTTTCACCCGACCCCCTGGATGCGAGCGGCCGCCGCCCGGTGGCGGACCAGGATGTCCTCGACTCCGGAGGCGACGAGGTCGCCGTCCCGGACCACCGCCCGGCCCGCGACGACAGTGTGCCGGGCCGCCACCGGCCCGCAGCGCAGCCACGCTTCGACCGGATCCGTCAGGGCGCCGGCAAAGGCGATCCCTTCCAGGGGCCAGCACACCAGGTCCCCTGCGGCGCCGACGGACAGCTGGCCGAGCTCCCCTTCCCGCCCCAGGCAGCCCGCGGAGCCGCGGGTGGCGATCTCCAGGGCGTCGCGTGCGCCCATGGCGGTGGGCCCGCCCCGCAGGCGGCCGAGCAGCAAGGCGCCCCGGGTCTCCAGCCAGAGCGAGGCGTGGTCCGTGGACGCCGAGCCGTCGCAGCCGATACCCACCGGTACCCCCGCGGCCCGCAACTCCGCCACCGGGGCCAGTCCGCCGCCGCCGATCATCTGGTTCGACGACGGGCAGTGGGCCACGCCGACGCCGGCGGCGCCCAGCCGGGCCACCTCGGACTCGTTGGGGTAGATGCAGTGGGCCACCCAGGACCGCCCGGTCATCCAGCCCACGTCCTCGAAGTGCTCGATGGTCCGCTTGCCGAAGCGATCGAGGGCATAGCGGTCCTCGTCGGGGTCCTCGGCCAGATGGGTGTGCAAGCGGACGTCGAGCTGCTCGGCCAACTCGGCCGTGCGGCGCATCAACTCCGGCGTGACGGAAAACGGCGAGCACGGCGCCAGCGCCATGCGCACCATCGCCCCCCACGCCGGGTCGTGGTGGCGGTCCACCAGCGCCTTGCTGTCGGCGAGGATCTCGTCGTCGTCCTGCACCACTGAGTCGGGGGGGAGACCACCGTCTTTGACCGACAAGCTCATCGACCCCCGGGTCGGGTGGAAGCGCAGGCCCAGCTCGGTGGCCGCGGTGATCTCGGCGCTGATGAGATCACCGCCATGGCGGGGGTGGACGTACAGGTGGTCGGTGGAGGTGGTGCAGCCGCCCAGCGCCAGCTCGGCCAGACCGACCCAGGCCGACAGGTAGGCGGATTCCTCGTCGAGCTGCGCCCACCGGGGATACAGGGTCGTGAGCCAGTCGAAGAGCGACGCCTGCACCGCAGGCGCGAAGGCGCGGGTGAGGTTCTGGTAGATGTGGTGATGGGTGTTGATGAGCCCCGGTGTCACCAGGCAGCCGTTGGCTCGGATGGTCTCGGTCGCCTCTGGCTGCGGGTCGCTGGGGCCCCCGATCCCGCTGACCAGCCCGTCGGTGACGGCGACCCATCCGCCGGGTATCTCCCGGCGCTCGTCGTCCACGGTTGCCACCAGCTCGGCACCGCCCACGACCAGGTCGGCGCCGCTCAAGCAAACAGCGCGATCAGGACCACGCGGGTCCATAGGCCGTGATCATGCGCAACCTCCCGTTTCGCTGGGGTTTGAAGCTAAGGGCGCACGGTTTCGGGCTCGTTAGCCAGTGATGAATGCCGTGTTGCGGGGTCGGGGGTTAGCCGCCGCCGAGTTGGATGGCCTTGACGAGCAACAGGACCGCACTGGCGACCAGGTAGGCCCGGAGGGACAGGATGCCGACTCGGATACCCGGCGACCACTTGACCGGCTTGAGCAGGGCGAGGGGCGGCATGCGCCACGACATCTTCTCGACGCGCCCGACGACGGGCGCCGGGGGGACGATCGGCTGCCCACTGCGACGGGCCACCACCTCCACCACCACGGCCACGATGGCGCCGCCGCCCGCCAGTGCGACGGCCAGCCAGATGAACACCGCGGTCACGTTGATCTTCGGGAACAACGTGGTGGCCATCAAGGTGCCCGACAAGATGAGCAGGGTCCCGATGATGACGGCGGCCACCCCGTTGAGCCATTTCGGGTTGACCCAGGGGCCGAGCACCTCCGGGTCGTTGCACAGCAACAGCAGGAACACGCTGGCGGAGGGGAGCAGCACCCCGGCCAGGGCCTGGACACTTGTAGTGATGAGGCCGAGCGGGGCGCCCGGGATGAGCACGATGCCGGCGGCGACCGCGACCATGGCCGTGTAGCTCAGGTAGAACTGCTTGGCCTCACGGAAGCCCCGATGCAGCGAGTGGCGGATCCCGAACACGTCCCCGAAGGCATAGCTGGTCGAGAGGGTCACCGCCGCCGCGCCGATGATGCTGGCGTCGAACAGCACGATGGCGAAGATGGTCCCCAGGCCGTTGCCCCGGGCCGCGAGCAGATGGGCGACCCCGGCGGCGTCAGTGAAATGACCAAAGGCCTTGGTGCCGCGGGCCGCGAAGTCGGCGGTGGCCATGATGGCGGCCGCCCCCGCCACCACCACGAGCGAACCGATGACCGTGTCGGCCCGCTCGTAGCTGATGTGGCGAGGGGTGATGCGCTTGTCGACGATGTTGGACTGTTGGAAGAAGAGCTGCCACGGGGCGACCGTGGTGCCGACGATGGCAATGATCAGCAGCACCGCCGCGGAGGACACGCCCCCATTGATCCCGGGCACCACGAAGTTCTTGCCGATCGTTCCCCAGTGCGGGTGCGACAGGAAGAACATGGGGATCTGCAGCAGGCTCACCGCGATGAAGGCGAACATGGCCCGCTCCCACCGCCGAAAGCTGCCGGTCGCCATGATCGCCACCAGGGCTACGGCGGCGGTCGGCACCGCGATGTACTCGGAGATGCCCGCGTAGCTGGCGGCCAGCGAGATCCCGATGAACTCGGTGACGATGGTCAAGAAGTTGAGGACAAAGAGGTCGCCGACGCTGAACCAGCCCCATCCCCTCCCGAACCGCTCGTTGATGAGCCGGGCATGACCCACACCGGTGACCGCGCCCAGCCGGACGACCATCTCCTGGTTGACCAGGAGGACGGGAATGAGCAGCAGCAGGGTCCACAGCAGGCTGGTGTGGTAGTTCTGCCCGGCTTGGGCATAGGTGGAGACCCCGCCGGCGTCGTTGTCGCCGACCATGACGATGATGCCGGGCCCGACGATGGCGGCCAGGGCGAGCAAGCGCTCCTTCCACGTGTGGTGCTCGCCGGTGTCATCGACAGGTATGCGCCCGAAGGCGCCCTCGATGTCACCCAAGTGGGCCTCGTCGAGGACGGCCGAGGGCCGGGCCTGGAGCTGGCGAGGCCCGGGCGCGGCGCCACCCGGCCCTGCGGCGTCGTCGGGGCGTGACGGCTCTGCCGCCTCGGAGCCTCCAGCGCCCCCGGCGGTCAGTCGATCCGTCACGGGCTATGCCTGGGGCTCCGAGTGAGCGGGTTGCGGGAAATCGGATGCAGTCTCCGCCTGGGTTGGGTCCGCGGAGGCTGGTTCGGGGTGCGAGGGAGGTTCTCGACGCCGCCAGTCCTCGGGGATGGTGGCCTCGAGAATGTCGTCGACGGTGATCACCCCCAGCAGCAAATTGTCGTGGCTGACCACCGGGACGGTCATCAGGTTGTAGTCGGCCATGAGAAGGGTGACGTCGACCACGTCCGTATCGGGCGTGACCCGGACCGGATCGGTGTCGATGATGTCGTTGAGTACAGTCTCCGGCTCGGCGTGGAGGAGTCCGATCACGCTGACGGTCCCGCGCAGCCGCTCCGCGTCGTCGACCGCGTGCACGGTGAGGAGGGCTTCGGGCTGCACGTTCTCCGCCAGGCGGATGCGCCGCAGGGCTTCCTCGACGGTGGCCTCGCCGGGCACGGCCAGGAACTCCACGCCCATGATGCCCCCGGCGCTGGTGGCGTTGAACCCGAGCAGCGTCACCACCTTGGTGCGCACGCCTACAGGCAACAGATCCAGGACCCGGACCCGCCGGTTCTGGGGCAGCTCGGCGATGGCGTCGGCGGCGTCGTCGGCCCGCATGTGGGCAATGACGTCGGCTACTTCGGCATCGCTCTTGTCTTCGAACAGACGGTTGGCCGTGTCGGGGTCGAGCTCCTCGAAGACGTCGGCCTCGAGCTCGGGATCGGTGTGCACCACGTCGAGGATCTCTTCACCCTCGTTGGGCGAGGCGTCTTCGAGCAGGTCGGCGATCTGGGCCGGCTTGAGGCGGCGCACCCGGCCAAAACTGGCCCGCGACCGGACACTGGCCCGGTGACCGATGAGCGGCTCGAACGCCTTCCACTCCTGGCAGGGATGACCGCCGGTCGAGCGGATCAGCCCGAACAGGCGCGCCGGCCGCCGGGTGTCGAGACAGGTCAGGACCCAGCCCTCGCTGGTCGGCGCCACCTCGATGTCCCAGGCCCGGACCAGCTCCACGTCCGCCACGTCGATGAGGCGGTGACCGAGGATGTCCTCGCGGAGGAGCACCTCGCCGTCGCGGCGCTCGAAGCCGCGGAGGTCGACCTTGGCCTTGGCCAAGACCACCCGCTCCTCGGTCAGCTCGGCAATGCGCCGGATCGACAGGTACACGCGCCGGCCGCCCACTTTGGCGACCAACCCGGTGACGAGCGGGAGCTCCCCGCCCCGCAGCCGGACGATCACGTCGTCCACCTTGCCCACCCGCTCATCGGTGGGGGATAGCACGTCGCAGCGCAGCAAGGCGGACAGGTGCACGTAGGAACCCTACCCGTGCGGCTGGCGGGGCTATTCGGTCACGGCACGAACAGCAGGCCCTTGGCCTGGACGGTCG
>DASXZS010000149.1:0-7218 GCA_036501785.1 Acidimicrobiales bacterium
CCAGGCGGCGCCGACCCAGGAAACGTGAACCACCGAAACTGGTCGAATGAGGCATGTGGCCTCCCTTTTTCCCCTTAGGCAACCGAAGCCCATCGGTCGGCTGGCACCCTATCCGCGGTGAACGGCGACCACAACCGGTGGTCTCAGCCGGCCGCCACGCTGATGGCGTGCAGGGCCAGGCCGGCCAGCCCGCCGACGATGGTGCCGTTGATGCGGATGTACTGCAGGTCCGGGCCGAGCAGCAGCTCGAGGCGGCGGGACGTTTCGACCGCATCCCAGCGGTCGATGGTGCCGCTGACCAGGCTGGCCAACTCGGTGTCGAAGCGACCCAACACCATCCGGGCCACGGCGTCAAGGCTGCGCTGCGCCGAGGCGGCCAGGTCGGGGTCGTCGCGCAGACGGACCCCGGTCTGGACGATCAGCTCGGCGAGCCGGGACCGCAGCTCGGACCCCGGCCGGGCGGACTGGGTGCGCAGCTGGTCCTTGGTGTCGCGCCACACCGCGGTGGCGAAGTCGCGGATCTGCGGTTGGCCCAGCAACTCGGCTTTGAGCTCCTCGCCGCGGCGGCGCATCTCCTCGGAGGTCTGCAGGTCCTCGGCGAGCTTCACCAGGCCGGCCTCGAGTTGGTGGCGCAGCGGATGGTCGGGATGGGCGGCCATGTCATCGAGGATCTGCCGGCTGCGCTGGAGCAGCCGCTCGACCATGCGTTCCTCCACCGGGCCGGGCAACCACCACGGCGAGTGGACCCCGAGGCGGTGATGGAGCTCGGCTCCGTGTGCACCTAGGTACCGGCTCAGCCCGGTCAGGCCGGCGTCGATCAAAGCATTGTGCCGGCCGTCCCGCGTGAGCTGGCGCAGGGTTCGGCCGGCCAGCGGGGCCAGGGCCACCTTGTCCACCCGCTGGCGCACCAGGGCGTCGAGCACCCCGTGGACGTCCTCGTCCCGGAGCAGGTCCGCGGCGGCGACCAGGCCCTCCGCCGTCCGCCCCGCCAGGTCGGCGGCGCGGTCGGGATCGCTCAGCCACCCGGCCAGCCGGTCCACGGCGCGCGAGGTCCGCAACCGGTCGCTCACGGCGGCGGGAGTGAGGAAGCTCTCCTGCACGAAGGCCCCCAGCGTCGCCGCGAAGCGGTCCTTGCGCTCCACCACGATGGCGGTGTGGGGGATCGGCAAGCCGAGGGGGCGGCGGAACAGGGCCGTGACCGCGAACCAATCCGCCAGCCCGCCCACGAGAGACGCCACCGCCGTGGCCTGAATCCACCCCAACCAGTGGGCCCGCCCGAGAAAGGCCGTGGACAACCCGAACACCACCGCCACCAGCACCAGCAACCCGCCGGCTCGCCGTTTGGCGATCACGAGCAGCCCGGCGCGGCGCTGCTCGGAGGGGGTCAGGGTCCCGGCCATATCCGCCTTTCTATCTGGTGGAGGCCTACAGTCCGTCGCATCGAGTACCGCGTCACCGCCCGCAACGCGGCCACCGCGAGCGAGAACCGAATCCATGCCGACGACGTGGCCCGGCGCTACGGCTTCCGGGGCGGGCTGGTGCCGGGGGCGACGGTCTACGGCTACGTGACCCGGGCCCTGCTCGACCGGTTCGGACCCCGGTGGGTCGACGCCGGGGCGGCGCGGATCCGCTTCCTGGCCCCCTGCTACGACGGCGATGAGCTCGTGGTGTCCGTGTCACCCGACGGCGCCTTCGTCGGGCAGGTCGGTGAAAAGGTGTGCGTGGTGGGCTCGGCGCCCATTCCTCCACCCGGCCCCGGTGGGGTCGAGCCGCCGGCCATTCCGGCTGCCCCCATCCCAGCACGCGACGGGCGTCCGGCCGCCAGCGAGGAAACCCTCGCCGAGGGCAGGGTGCTCGGCACCGTCACGCAGCCCGTCGACCCGGACACCGCGTCCGAGTACCTGACCCGGATCGGCGAGCCGTCGTCCTGGTATGCCACTGAGGGCGTGGTGCATCCGGGGTTGCTGTTGGAAGGAGCCAACCGGGTCCTGATGGCCAACGTGGTTCTGCCCGCCTGGTTGCACGTCGAGAGCGACATGCGGCACCTGCGACGCCTGTCGGTCGGCGAAGAGGTGGAAGTGCGGGCCCGGGTGGCCGGCCAGTTCGTGCGCAAGGGTCACCACTTCGTGGAGCTGGACGTCAACTGGATCGCCTTTGGGGAGCCGGTGGCGTTCGGCTCTCACACAGCCATCTGGCAGTTGGCCGCCGGAGGTCGGCTAGAACACTGATCATGCTCGGGCTCCCCGCCGGCGTGCGCGCCTGCCTGTTCGACCTCGACGGCGTGCTCACCGAGACCGCCAAGGTGCACGCCGCGGCTTGGAAGGAACTGTTCGACTGGTACCTCCAGCGCCGCGCCGACGCCACCCATCAGCCGTTCCAGCCGTTCGACAGCCACGAGGACTACGACGACTACGTCGACGGCAAGCCCCGCCTCGACGGGGTGCGGGACTTCCTGGCGTCGCGGCGCATCCATCTGCCGGAAGGCAGCCCCGACGACCCGGCCGGAACCGAAACCGTCCACGGCCTGGCCCGCCGCAAGAACGATCTGGTCCTGCGCCGCATCCACGACGACGGCGTCGAGGCCTATCCCGGGTCGGTGGCCTACGTCACCGCCGCCCGGGATGCCGGCCTGCGACGGGCGGTGGTGTCGTCGTCCGCCAACTGCCGTGATGTCCTGGTGGCGGCGGGGATCCTGGACCTGTTCGAGGCGCGCGTCGACGGCGAGGTAACCGAGCGGGAGCACCTGGCGGGCAAGCCGGCGCCGGACACCTTTCTGGCCGGGGCCCGCCTGCTCGGCGTCGAGGCGGCCGCGGCCGCGGTGTTCGAGGATGCGCTGGCCGGCGTGGCCGCGGGACGAGCGGGCCGCTTCGGGTATGTGGTGGGGGTGGACCGGGTGGGGCAGGCCGAAGCCCTCGCCGCGCACGGCGCGGATCGCGTGGTGCAGGATCTGGCCGAGCTGCTCGACACCGGCGAGACCGGGGGGTCGCGGTGAACAACCATTGGGCCTTCCGCCACGCCCCGTGGGTGCTGGTGGAAGATGAGATGCACCGCGACATGCTGGCCCAGACCGAGTCGGTGTTCGCCCTGTCAAACGGGTACATCGGCTTGCGGGGCAACCTCGACGAGGGTGACCCCAACGGGCTGCCGGGCACGTATCTGGGCTCGTTCTACGAGGTGCGGCCCCTGCCCTACGCCGAGGCCCTGTACGCCGAACCGCCGTCCACCCAAAGCGTGATCAACGTCACCAACGGCAAGCTCATCCGGCTCTTCGTCGACGACGAGACGTTCGATATCCGCTACGGCACCCTGCGTCACCATCGGCGCACCCTGGACATGCGGGCCGGGACGTTGACCCGGGAGGTGGAGTGGGAGTCACCGGGTCGGCGGGCGGTGCGGGTGCGATCCGTCCGGCTGGTGTCCTTTACCCAGCGGGCCGTCGCGGCGATCTCCTACGAGGTGGAGGCGCTCGACCACGACGTGGAGCTGGTCATCCAGTCCGAGCTGATCGCCAACGAGGAGCTGCCGCCGAACGGCGACGATCCCCGCGGCGGGGCGACATTCGACCATCCGCTGGTGTCAGAGCGCTCCTTCGCTCTCGACCATCGAGTGGCCCTGGTCCACCGGACCAACCTGAGCGGATTGCGGATGGCGGCCATGATGGACCACGAGGTGGTGGGCGCGCCGGCGGATTACGAGATTCGCACCGAAGCCCTGCCCGACGTGGGCCGCCTCGGCCTGATCACCCACTGTCCAGCCGGAGCGTCGGTGCACCTCGTCAAGTACCTCGGCTATGGCTGGTCGAGTACCCGCTCGCTGCCGGCCCTCGAGGACCAGGTCAGCGGGGCGGTGTTCGCGGCCCGCCACACCGGCTTCGACGGCTTGTTGGACGCCCAGCGCCGCTACCTCGACGACTTCTGGGGGCGGGCCGACGTGGAGGTGGACGGCGACGACGAGGTGCAGCAGGCCGTGCGGTTCGCCCTCTGGCAGGTCCTCCAGGCGGGGGCGCGGGCCGAGACGCGCGCCATCGCGGCCAAAGGGTTGACCGGCAACGGGTATGACGGCCACGCCTTCTGGGACACCGAGATGTACGTTCTGCCGGTCCTCACCTACACCACACCCGACGCCGCGGCCGACGCCCTCAGCTGGCGTCATTTCACCCTGCCGGCGGCGGTGACGCGGGCCCAGCAGCTCGGTCTGAGCGGGGCGGCCTTCCCGTGGCGCACCATCCACGGCGAGGAGTGCTCGGGCTACTGGCCGGCCAGCACGGCGGCCTTCCACATCAACGCCGGCATCGCCGACTCGGTCGTCCGCTACTTGCGGGCCACCAACGACGACGCCTTCGCCGAAGGGCCGGGGCTGGAGCTGCTCGTCGCTACCGCCCGGTTGTGGCGGTCGCTGGGGCATTTCGACCGCAGCCGCGGTTTTTGCATCGACGGGGTGACCGGACCCGACGAGTACAGCGCCCTCGCCGACAACAACGTGTATACGAACCTCATGGCCCAGCGGAACCTCGTGGCGGCCGTGATCCTGGTCGATCGGTTCCCGGACCGGGCCACGGAGCTGGGGGTGGTGCCCGCCGAGCGGGACGGCTGGAGCCAGGCTGCAGCCGCCATGGTCATCCCCTACGACGCCGACCTCGAGGTGCACGCCCAGGCCGACCGCTTCACCCGCCACGACCGCTGGGACTTCGACTCCACCACGGCCGACGAGTATCCATTGCTGCTGCACTTCCCGTACTTCGACCTGTACCGCAAGCAGGTCGTCAAGCAGGCCGACCTGGTGCTGGCCCTGTTCGTCCGGGGGGAGGCGTTCACTGCCGATGAGAAGGAGCGGGACTTCGCCTACTACGAGCGGTTGACGGTGCGGGACTCCTCCCTGTCGGCGTGCATCCAGTCGATCGTGGCCGCCGAGGTGGGCCACCTGGACCTGGCCTACGACTACCTCGGCGAGGCCGCCCTGGTGGATCTCGACGACCTGGAGCACAACACCCGCGACGGCCTGCACATCGCCTCGCTGGCCGGGACCTGGCTGGCCCTGGTGGCCGGGCTGGCCGGGATGCGCGACCACGGCGGACCGGACGCTCAGGGGGCCCTGGCGTTCGCGCCCCGGCTGCCGACCGCTATCACCCGGCTGACCTTCCGGCTGGTCTATCGGGGGGCGCGTCTCCTGGTCACCGTCACCTCGACCGACGCGACCTACGAGGTGACCGAAGGGTCCGACCTGGAGATCGACCATCACGGGACGCGCTTGGCCCTCGAGGCGGGGAAACCCCAGAAGGCCCCCGTCCCCCCGGTGGTGGCGCCGCCGGCGCCGGTCCAGCCCCTGCGCCGGGCGCCGGCCCACCGCTCGGAGGTGCAGGGTTCGCTCTGAGGATCAAGGCGCGACGAAGTGCTGGTGCAGATCGCCGATGCCTTCGACCCAGCTGCGCAGGTGGTCGCCAGGAGCGAGGAACACCGGCGGAGTGCGGCCCATCCCGACGCCGGACGGGGTTCCAGTGAAGATGACGTCGCCGGGCAGCAGGGTGACGACCGTGGACAGGTAGGTGATCAGGGCGGGCACGGGGAAGATCATGAGAGACGTGCGAGCCGACTGCATGGTCTGTCCGTCCACCTCGCAGCCCAGTTCCAGATCATCGGGGTCGGTGAACTCGTCGGGCGTCACGAGGACTGGACCGGTCGGGGCGAAGCCGGGATGGGACTTGGCCAGACCGAACTGCGGGACCGGGCCGCTGCGCTGCAGCACGCGTTCGGACAGGTCCTGCCCGACGGTCAGTCCGGCCACGTGGGACCAGGCGTCGCCGGCGGCGATCCGCCGCGCCGAGCGGGAGACGACCGCGACCAGCTCGCACTCCCAGTCGACGTGGCCGGGGGGAAGCGCCACCTCGGTCACCGGACCGGTGAAGGCGCTGACGTACTTGGCGAAGAGCACCGGATCGCTCGGGGCCTCGTTCCCTGATTCCGCGGCGTGGGCTCGGTAGTTGAGGGCCACCGCGAAGACCTGGCGCGGGGCCGGCGAGGGCGGACCGCAGGTCGCCGGGTCGAACGGTTCGCTCGGCGCGGTGGTGGCCGGGTCGGCGGTGTCGGCCCACTTCCGGAAGGCGTCCCAGTTGTCATAGAGCGCGGTCAGGTCCGGACCGAACTGCCCGCCACTGGCGGCGAAGATGTCCACGGCCCGGCTGTCGACGATCAGCTGGGCCCGGCCGGCGACGTTGGCGATCCGCATGCCGTCACCGTAGTGAAACGCTTCTAGTCGACGAGGCCCCGCTCGACCACGCCGGTCTCGTAGGCGTAGATCACAGCCTGCACCCGGTCGCGCAACCCCAGCTTGTCGAGCACGTGGCTGATATGGGTCTTGACCGTGTTCTCGCTGACGAACAAGGCGGCCGCCACCTCGGCGTTGGTCAGCCCGCGCGCCACCGAGACCAGCACCTCCAGTTCGCGTGCTGTCAGCACCCCCACCGAGGCGGGCTCGGGCCGACCGGGCCGGTAGCGGGTGGCGAACTCGGCGATCAGCCGGCGGGTGACGCTGGGCGCCAGCAGGGCGTCGCCGGCCGCCACCAGCCGGACCCCGTCCACGAGATCCTCGGGGCGCACGTCCTTGAGCAGGAATCCCGACGCCCCCGCGGCCAGGGCGTCGAACACGTACTGGTCGAGGTCGTAGGTGGTGAGGATCACCACCTTGGTCGCCGAGGACGACTCCGGACCCGCCAGTATGCGGGTGGCGGCGATGCCGTCCAGGCCCGGCATGCGAATGTCCATGAGGACCACGTCGGGTCGGTCGATCTGGGCCAGCCTGACCCCCTCGTTCCCGTCGGCAGCCTCGCCGATGACCTCGATGTCGTCCTGGGTGTCGAGGATCATCCGGAACCCGGCTCGCACCAACGCCTGGTCGTCGACGATGAGCACCCGGATGGTCATCCCGGCGCGCCGGTTATCGGGATGCGGGCCGACACCCCGAACCCGCCCTCCACGCGGGGGCCGGCGTCGAAGGCCCCGCCGAACATCATGACCCGTTCGCGCATGCCGACCAGGCCGTGGCCCACGGTGGTCGTGGCCCCGGCGGGGACGGTGGCCGGCACACCCGGGCCCTCGTCCGTCACCTCGATCTCCAAGTGGTCGACCCCGTAGCGGACGACCACGAGTGTGGGTGCGGCGCCGCCATGGCGAAGGGCGTTGGTGAGGGCCTCCTGGACAATCCGATAGGCGGACAGGTCCACCG
>DASXZS010000150.1:0-15452 GCA_036501785.1 Acidimicrobiales bacterium
GGTAAGGCGGTGGATCCCGGCCGCAGGCGAGCGCCGGGATGCACCGCCCTCCGCCGGGCCGGGGAGCAGGCATTCCCCTACCAGCGTGGTCTAACCCATGAACTTGAGAAGCGCCTCGTTGACCTCGTCGGGGTGGGTCCAGCCGATGTTGTGCGGTCCGTCCGCGATCTCGATGAACTGGACGTCCTTGACGAGATCGGGCAGGCGACGGCCGGTGGCATCGATGGGCAGGATACGGTCCTCGGTGCCCTGGACCACCAGCACCGGCACGTCGATCCTCGGCAGGTCGGCGCGAAAGTCCGTCAACCACGTCGACACGCACGCCAGGGTGGCATAAGCGGACGACCCGGCGGCCACCTGGAAGCTGGCCTGCCACGCCTGATCGCTGATGCGGGTGCCCCCGAGCTTGTCCACGTTGTAGAAGTTGTCGAAGAAGAACTTGAACCAGGCGTAGCGGTCTTTGGTGATGGTCTCCTTGAACCCGTCGAAGACACTCTGCGGGACACCCAGGGGGTTGTCGTCGGTCTGCAGCAGGAACGGGGGGATCGGTCCGAACAGGGCGGCCTTCGCCACCCGGTCCGAGCCGTAGCTCCCGAGATAGCGGGTGACTTCGCCGGTCCCCATCGAGAAGCCGGCCAAGACGATGTCACGCAGATCGAGCGTATCGATCAGGGCTTTGAGGTCGGCCGCGAAGGTGTCGTAGTCGTACCCGGACGTGGGTTGGCTGGATTGCCCGAAACCGCGCCGGTCGTAAATGATCACCCGCCTGCCGGCCTCGAGCAGCACGGGGATCTGCTTCTCCCAAGAGTGCCCGTCCAGCGGATACCCGTGGATCAGCACCACGGGCGGGCCCGAGCCGTGATCCTCGTAGTACAGCTCGATCGGGGCTGAGTTTTCTCGACCCACGGTGATGTAGGGCATGGGCGCAGTCTCCTTTCAGAGGCGAACAAGTCCATGATGCGCCCATGCCAGCTCGGGCGGCGTCTCAATATGAGACGCCGGTCGACGACCCGCGAGCGACCCCCGCCAGGCGGGGATAGCATCGTCGCCGACAGTTCACGGCCGTCTACACGTTGCCCCTCGACAGGAGGGAGCCGATGCAGGGCGTAGGGACGGGACCGAGATGACGAGCCTTCCGAGCGACGCCCGGCTCCTCGACCGGGCGCGTGCCCGTTTCCTGGAGTCCGGTGATCTCGGCAACCTCGCGGTGCGCGATCCCATCCTGACCTCCTGGCGACGGTCCCAGTTTTGGGGTGTCGCGGTCGAACTTCCCGAACTTCCGTTCCAGCCCGATATCGACACTGACAGCCGGGTGGTGCGGGCGGCCCGACCGGTACTCGAGCGGCTGCAAACGGTGCTGGCCGAGATGGCCGTGAGTGTGGTCCTCACCGACGCCCACGCCAACGTGCTGTACCGGTGGGCCGGGGAGCATTCCCTTACCCAGGACCTGGACGCGGTCTGGCTGGCGCCCGGCTTCAGCTACGCCGAGGCGCATGCCGGGACCAACGCCATCGGTACCGCGCTCGAGGAGAAGCAAATCTCGTATGTCTTCGGGAGCGAGCACTTCTCGAGCCGCCTGCAGAGCCTGTCCTGCGCCGCCGCGCCCATCCGGCATGGGCTCACCGGGCGCACCGAGGGAATCGTCGATGTGACTTGCCGGCGCGATGACGCCAGTCCGCTGATGCTGGTATTGGTTCGTCAGGCGGCCCGCGAGATCGAGCAACGGCTCGTCCATGAGGCCACCGAGTCCGAGCAGGCTCTCCTCCAGCAGTTCCTGGCCGCGAACCGGCGGGCCGACCAGGCCATGCTGACGGTCGGACCGGATCTCGTCATCGCCAACACCATCGCCGCCCAGTTGCTGGGACCCGACGACCACGCCCTGGTGCGCGACCAGGCCATCGAGTTGATGGACTCCCCCCGCCGGACCAGCACCCAGGTGCTCCTCTCCGGAGGCCGGCCCGCGACGCTGCGCTGCAGCCCGGTCATGAGCCCTACGGGGATGGCGGGGGCGATTGTGGAGGTCAGCGTGCGCAGCCAACCACCCCCCTCGCTGACGCGGCGCGGCCGCAGCCCGGTGACGCCACTGCCGGGCTTGGCTGGACACAGTCCCGCGTGGCTACAGGCGGGCCTTCTCGTCGAAGCCCACTGCCGGGCCCGATCCTGGCTGCTCGTCACCGGGGAGGCGGGGGTGGGCAAATGCGCCCTCGCCGAAGCGGCCCATCGCCGCTGGTTCCCGACCGGACTGCTTGTTATCGTCGACGGGGCGATGATCGACGGGGCCGATGACCGCGAGGCGAGTTGGCAGGAGCGCATTCGGTCCCACCTGCGCGATTCGTCCGCCACGATCGTGATACGACACGTCGACCAGATGCGCCCGGTGAGCCGGCGGGTCCTAGCCGACGTGCTGGGCGACGTGCCGACCAGCCCCGGCGCCACCCCGCCGTGGCTGGTCGCCACCTCGGCCCGCCCCGATCCCGACGGCCTGCTCGAACGGTTCCCGGTCGCGGTCGCCGTCCCTCCGCTCCGCCATCACGTCGATGACATCCGCGAGCTCGTCCCCGCCCTGATTGACAAGTATGTCCCCCGGCAGCCACCGGGGTGCACCTCCGCGGCCCTCCAGGCCCTGCAGCGCGCTCCCTGGCCCGGAAACATCGCCCAACTGGACGGGGTCATCCATCTCGTCGTTTCCCGCCGCCGGACGGGTCAGATCGGCGCCGAGGATTTGCCGCCCGAGTGCCACGCCACCGGCCGGCGGGTCCTCACGCATTGGGAGACGCTCGAACGCGACGCCATCACCGAAGCTCTCGTCAACGCCGGCGGGGACCGGGTCAAAGCGGCCAGTCGGCTGGGCATTTCGCGGGCGACGATCTATCGCAAGATCCACGCGTTCGGCATCGTCGTCGACTCGGCCCCGGACAGCAGCCGCATCTCGACGTGAGCCACCTGGCGGCCCGGATGACATCCGGGCGCGGACCAGACGCGTGCCGGTAGTCTCATCGCCGGCTTTGCCACGACTACCACCCACAATTTGGAGCGAGGGCAGTCTGGGGATTGGATCGCTCCGGACCTCCGATCGCAGCCTCTGAAGTCCGGCATGGAACACGGGCTCTGTGCCCGGCGTTGGCCACTGGCGTGATCTCTCTGCCGCCTCTGTCCGTGCTCGACTTGTGCCCGGTCCCGACCGGGGTGACGACCGGTGAGGCCCTGCGCCGCAGCATCGATCTGGCCCGACACGCCGAAGGCTGGGGGTACCACCGCTACTGGGTGGCCGAGCATCACAACATGCCCGGTATCGCCAGTTCGGCCCCGGCGGTGCTCATCGGGCAACTGGCCGCGGCGACCGCGACCATGCGGGTGGGATCGGGCGGGGTGATGCTGCCGAACCACGCCCCCCTGGTGGTGGCCGAGCAGTTCGGAATGCTCGAGGCCCTCTACCCGGGTCGGATCGACCTCGGCATCGGCCGGGCCCCGGGTACCGATCAGGTGACCGCGCTGGCCCTGCGCCGCAGCATGGAGGCCATGTCCGCCGAGGATTTTCCCGAACAGCTGGAAGCCCTGTTGGGGTTCTTCGCCGGCGAGTTCCGCGCCGGCCATCCCTACCGGCGGGTCCGGGCCATCCCCGCCGAGGGCAATCAGCCCGCGTTGTGGTTGTTGGGGTCGAGTGGGTACAGCGCCCAGGTGGCCGGTTTGCTGGGCTTGCCGTTCGCCTTCGCTCATCATTTCAGTGCGGCCAACACCGAGCCGGCACTGGAGCTGTACCGCCAGACATTCCGGCCGTCCGCCACCCTCAGCGAGCCGTACTGCCTGATCGGGGTGGCGGTCGTGTCGGCGGACGACACCGAGCGGGCCCAGTGGCTCCACGGCTCATCGAGATTGTCGATGTTGCGCCTGCGCTGGGGGCAACCGTCCACCTTGCCCAGCCCCCAAGAGGCCGAGGCCTTCTCTTATGGCGACGCGGATCGGGCCCTCATCGCCAGCACCACGGATGCTCACGTGGTCGGCGACGCGGGCACGGTCATGGCTCAGCTCACAGACCTGGCGGGTCGCACCGGCGCCGATGAGCTCATGGTCACCACCAACACCTTCGCCCACGCCGACCGACTTCGGAGCTACGAACTGCTGGCCACGGCCGCGGGACTCGGCTCGACCGGGCCGACCATCACATCCGCTGTCGCCGCCAGCTGATCTGCCGCCTTCGAGGCCGCCGTGGTCACCGAGGGGTAAGGGGTTACGCGGGGTGAGCGGCTCGGTCAGATGCCGGCGCGGGAGGCCAGCTTGGTGACGGTATTCCAGTTGCGCGTGGTCACGGCCACGCCCAGGATCCGGTCGAAGTTGAGCTTGCCGAACGGCGAGCCGGTGATCCCGTTGGGACACCAGAGATAGAGGTGTTGATCCTCGATACGGAGCTGGTCGCTCCCGTAGTCCTCCGCGGTGAGCTGCTCGACGCCGGCGGCGTCCGGCGGGTCGGAGAGGAAGCCGACCATGTGCCGGGACGGGTTGCCCAACAGGTGCAGCAGGGGATCAGCCGCCATGGCGGCCGCTAATTCGGACGCGGTTCGCACCACCACCCGGCACTCGAACCCGAACTCGCCGGCGATGGCGTCCTCGATCTGGCCGGCGGCGGTGGCCGTGGTAGCGGTTCCGGCCGTCACGATGGCGTTGCCGCTCTGCAGGTACGTCTCCACATCGCCGTAGCCGACCTCGGTCAGCAGGCCGCGCAGTCGGGACATATCGACCAGCTTGTTCCCTCCGACGTTGATGCCCCGCAAGAGAACGACCAGCCGGGTGGTCATGGCGCCCATGGTGCCAGCGTCAGGACACCCTGTGTTACGAAGTGGCCTTGTCGGCACCCGCCGCCGGCGGCGCCCACGCCGGCGACCGCTTCTCCCGGAAGGCGGCCATCCCTTCAGCCGCCTCCGCAGAGGCGAATAACGCTTCGGAGATGGCCGTCGTCTGATCGAACCCTTCGTCCCGGGGCAGGGCAGGGACCTCGAACACCAGCCGCTTGGTTGCGGCCAACGCCGCCGGCCCGCCGGAGACCAGCTTGGCAACCAGCTCACCAACCGCAGCATCCAAACCGTCGGCCGGCACCGCCGCAGTGATGAGGCCTACTTCGCTCGCCCGCCCGGCGCTGATCCGCTCGCCAGTGAGAAACAGCTCGAGGGCGTCGCTCCGCCGCAACTTGGGCAGGCACACCACTGAGATGATCGCCGGGGCCACGCCGAGGCGGACCTCAGTGAAGCCGAACCTGGTGTCGGCCGCGGCGATCGACAGGTCGCACGCCGCGGCCAGACCCACCCCGCCGCCCAGGCAGTGGCCGGCGATGCGGCCCACGATCGGCTTGGGGGAGTCCTGCATGGAAGCCAGGATGTCGGCCAGCCGGAACCGGGGGCTGTCCCCGGCGCCCGATCCAGCGCCGCCCGACAGATCGGCGCCGGCGCAAAACGCTGGCCCAGCGTTGGTGAGCACCACCACCCGCACCCCGGGATCGGCGTTGGCGGCCGCCAGGCCGTCGCCCAGTCCATTGATCAGGGCCGGCGTCAAGGCGTTGCGGTTGTGGGGCTGGTCCATCGTGAGGGTGGCCACCCCGCCGGCCACCTCGTAGCGCACCGCCACGCCGGCATCCGGCGCCATCATCGCAACAGCTCTTCCGGGATGGCGATGACCCGGGCTCGCAGCCACTCTCCCAGGCTCTTGGCCTGGCCGTCGAGGCGGTTGCTGGCGTTGCCGCCCTTGTCGCCGGATCGGGCCCCGGCGATCCGGCCGAGGTGGGCCCGCACCACCGGCCCGTCGGCGACCCGGCCTGGCACCGCCGGCGGGCGGGCCGGGCCGTCCCCGCTCGCGACGACCGGGGGGTCGGGGGGCAGGACCGGCTCGACGAGATGCCGCTCCCCTCCGACGACCACTTCCTGCCACACCAGAGGGGCCGGCACCACCGCCGGCCAGTACACCCCGTACGCCTGGGCTGCCCCCCCAGGCCCGGTCCCGAACAAACCGGGATACGACGCCAGCGCCAGCTCGGTGATGCGCCCCGTGAACGCCCGCCCGACCTTACGCTCGTCAGGATCCTTGACGGTGATGCGCAGCTGGGCCAAGGCCTCCTCGTTGCTGGCCGGATCGGGCTTGTCCGTCCGCAACAACGACACGTCCACCTCGGCGAACGCTTCCCGCCCGCCCGGGACCGACGCCCACAGCGCCCGTTCCACTAGGGCCGCCTTTTCCTCGATGTCCAGTCCGGCCAGATACAGGGTGGATGTCGAGCGGAAGCCACCCTGGTAGTTGAGCGCCACCTTGGTCGTCGCCGGCGGTGAGTCGCCGCATACGCCGGAGATCCGCACCCGGTCCGGCGCCTCTTCCGATAACCGGATGGTGTCGAAGCGAGCGGTCACGTCGGGGTTGAGATATGCCGGCGCCCCGATTTCGTACAGCAGTTGGGCCGTCACCGTCCCGACCGACACCTGCCCACCGTGCCCGGGATGCTTGGTGATCACCGACGACCCGTCCGCAGCCACCTCGGCGATCGGGAACCCGGGTTGCTCCAGTCCCGGTACTTCGGTGAAGAAGGCGTAGTTGCCGCCTGTGGCCTGGGTGCCGCACTCGATCACGTGACCGGCCACCACCGCGCCGGCCAAGGCGTTCCAGTCGTGGCGCCCCCAGCCGTGGCGCCAGGCGGCCGGCCCCAGGGCTAGCGCCGCGTCGGTGACCCGGCCGGTGATCACGATGTCGGCCCCCGCCCCAACGCCTCGGCGATGCCCCAGCCGCCCAAGTAGGCGTTGGCCGTCATGACCGGGCGATCACCCAGCGGCTCCCCCGTCTCCATATGGGAAAGAGCCACCCCCACGGCCCGCAGCTCCTCCAGTCGGGGTACCAGGTTGTCGCCTTCGATGTAAGCGATCACCGGTTGCAGGCCCAGCTTCTCCGCCGCTTCTCGCACCGCCGCGGCGCAACCGGCCGGCGAAAGGCCCCCCGCGTTCGAGACCACCTTGATCCCTCGGTCCAGGCACTCTCTCATCACCTGCTCCATCTGGGTCACGAAGGTGCGGGCGTAGCCGCCGGCCGGATCGCGCCGCTGGTTCTTGGCCAGGATCAGCATGGTCAGCTCGGCCAGCCAGTCGCCGGTCAGCACGTCGATGGGTCCGCCGTCGACCATCTGACGCGCGGCCGCCAGCCGATCACCGTAGAAGCCGCTGCAGTTGGCGATGCGCAGGGGCGCCGCCATCAGTCGATTGCGCTCTCGCTGCCGATTTGGCGCGATTCATCGCGTATACCGCGAGGAATCGCGCCAAATCGGGTTCGGACGGCGGCGAGCCCCGCCCCCGTCACGCCGGCGCTCCCAGCACCACCAGCAGATCGCCGCCGGCTACCTGGTCGCCGGCGCGGGCGCGCAGTTCGGTCACCACGCCGGGGTGGGGGGCGGTGATGCGGTGCTCCATCTTCATGGACTCCACGATCATGAGCAGCTGGCCTTCCGACACCATGTCGCCGGCGGCCACTTCCACGGCCAGGATCTTGCCAGGCATGGGCGCCACCAACCCGCCGGCTCAGTTCCAGGAAGGGGCTGTCCGGGTCGAGCAGCAGGGCGATCCGCTCGCGGACTGGCAGCTTGCCTCGCTTGCGATGACGCTGGGTCGCGGCTTGCCGGCCGCCGCCGGCGGCCTCCTCCGGCAGTTGGTTGATGTGGCCGAGCAGGCTGAGCATCCCGGCCCGGCGTTCGGCGAAGCCCGCGTCCCGAGGATCGACGGTGGTCGGGAGGATGGGGGCGGCCATGATCGGTGGCAGGCCAGGGCCTAGCGGGCCGGGTCGGTGACCGTGGGCGGGCCGGCGAAGGCCTGGGCGATGGCCAGCCAGGCCTCGGCCGTCCCGCCGGTGGCGGTGACGCCGGTGTGGTGGCGGTGCCGGCGCTGGGTCAGCAGCAAGGCCAGATCCAGGGCGGTCCCCGACACCCTTTCGGTAGCGTCGTCCGCGCCCCACGTCCACGTGGTCCCGTGTCAAGCCGCGGCCTCGACCCGGATGGGATCGCCCGGGTCCTCCACGCCGTGGACCGCGAACGCGAAGGGCCGGGCCGTCACGCCCAGGTGGATAATGTGCCGCAGTCGCGGGCTCGCCTCCAGCGGCACACCCAAGGCGTCCCGGATGTCGGCACCGTGCGCCCACGTCTCCATCAGTCGTGCGCGTCCCATCCGGCAGACGGGGTGGGCGTCGTCCAGGCCGGCTCGGGCCGGCGGGCGACGACCGCATCGAGGGCGGCGTGCTCGGCGGCCAGGTCAGCGCCCAACTCGGCGATGGTAAACCGCAACAACCCTCCCCTGCGCACTCAACTCGAACTTGACGTCGAGTTCAGACTCGATCAACCTACCGGCGGACGGTGGCCGGCGTTCTACGAGCTGGGCCCGGGTCATCGGGCTCCGCTCGCCGGGCCGACGTGCGATCATGCAGCCCACACATGGCTCCTCCGGAGGGAAACGGCATGCACGGGTTGATGCAGGAATCACCGCTGACGGTCGGCGGCATCTTCCGCAGGGCGGAGACGCTGTGGCCCACCAAGCGCCTGGCAACCGCCGGGCCGGAGGGCGTCGAGCGCGTGACCTACGGCGAATGGGCCGACCGCACCCGCCGGCTGGGCACCGTGCTGGACACCCTCGGCATTTCGTCCGACGGCCGGGTGGCCACCTTCGCGTGGAACAACGCTCGTCATCTGGAGCTGTACTTCGCGGCGCCCTGTACCGGTCGGGTGCTGCACACGCTCAACATCCGTCTGTTTGCTGACCAGCTCATCTATATCGCCAACCACGCCGAGGACGAGGTCATCTTCGTGGACCGCAGCCTGCTGCCGCTGCTGTGGCCGCACATCGACGACTGCAAGACCGTCCGCCACGTGGTGGTGATGGACGACTGCGGTGACCGAGAGGGTGCCGTGGAGGTCCCCGACGACGCCCGGATCGCCGACTACGAGGCGCTGCTGGCCGTGGCGGCGCCGCATGCGTTCGCCGACGTCACCGACGAGAACCAGGCCGCCTCCATGTGTTACACCAGCGGGACGACCGGCGACCCGAAGGGCGTGGTGTACTCCCACCGGTCAGTGGTCCTGCACTCCATGGGAGCCTGCCTGGCCGACACCCTGGCGGTGAGCGAGGCGGACGTGATCCTGCCGGTGGTGCCGATGTTTCATGCCAATGCGTGGGGGCTGTGCCAAGCGGCAGTCATGGCCGGGTCCGAGGTGGTGTTCCCGGGGGCGGACCTGTCGCCGGCGGCGATCACGAAGCTGATCGTCGAGGAAGGGGTGACGCTGGCGGCCGGCGTGCCGACCATCTGGATGGGTGTCCGGCCCTTGCTGGCCGGCGAGCCGCACCGGCTGCGGAGCATCCTGTGCGGCGGGTCGGCGGTGCCCAAGGCTCTGTCCGAGGCCTACCGGCAGGAGATCGGCCTGCCGATGCTCCAGGCGTGGGGCATGACCGAGACCAGCCCGCTCGCCAGCGTGGCCCGGGTGCGCAGCGAGCGGCGGGCGGCGGCCGCGTCCGAGGACGACCTGGCGGACATCCGGGCCACGCAGGGAATCCCGGTGCCGCTGATGGAGCTGCGCATCGCCGCACCCGACACGGGCGAGGCCCTGCCGTGGGACGACGAGGCGAGCGGCGAGGTGCAGGTACGGGGCCCGTGGGTCGCCCGCTCGTACTACAACGACGAGCGCGGCGCCGCGTCGTTTACCGCCGACGGCTGGCTCCGGACAGGCGATGTCGCGGCAGTGAGCCCTGACGGCTACATCCGTCTGGTCGACCGCACCAAGGATCTGATCAAGTCCGGCGGGGAGTGGATCTCGTCGGTGGAGCTGGAGAATCAGCTCATGGCCCATCCGGACGTGGCCGAGGCCGCCGTGATCGCCGTGCCCAGCGACCGGTGGATGGAGCGGCCCATGGCCTGCGTGGTGGTCAAGCCGGGCGCCACCTTGACCCGCGACGACGTGCTCGAGTGGCTCACGCCGCGGGTCGCCAAATGGTGGTTACCCGACCAGGTGGAGTTCATCGAGGAAGTGCCGAGGACGTCAGTCGGCAAATTTTCCAAAAAGGACCTGCGCGATCGGTTCGCCGACCGGCGGGTCCCCTAGACCGAGTCGCCGGTGAGCGGGCCGCCGGTCGTCGTGGTAGGTGGCGGGGTGGCCGGGCTGGGCGCAGCCCTGGGCCTCGGCCGCGCTGGCCAGCGGGTGGTGGTATGCGACCGCGACGAGCTGACGGTGGCGGACGGACCCGATACCGCCTTTGCGGTGGAACGCCGGGGGGCGCCGCAGGTGCGCCACACCCACGGCCTCCTGGCCCGGCTGACCGCCACCCTGCGAGATCGGTTTCCGGACGTGCTCACTACCCTGGTGGCCGCCGGCGGGGTGGAGGTGGACCTGACCCACCGCTTCGCGGACCAACTCGACGGTGACGCCGACTTGCGCGTGCTGCTGGCCCGCCGCACCACTCTGGAGTGGGCACTGCGCACAGCCGCGGCGGCGGAGCCGGGGGTGACCCTGCGGGGTGGCGAGATAGTGGCCGGGCTGGTGGGCGACTCGACCACGGTACGAGGCGTGCGGTTGGCCACCGGCGAGGAGCTGGACGCCACCGCGGTGGTGGTCGCGGGTGGACGACGGGCGCCGGTACCGGGTTGGCTCGGCCAACTCGGGATCGAGCTGCCCGAAGACAGCCACGACACCGGCATCGTCTACCTGACCCGGTGGTATCGCACGGGCGCCGACTGGGATCCGGTCCTCGGGGGGGACGACCTCGTCAAGCTGGCCGGCGACCTCGGGTATCTCTTCTACCTGGCGGTGCCGGCTGACCGGGGCACCTTCTCGCTGACCATGGCGATCGGATCCGAGGACAGCAGGCTGCGGTCGCACCTGCTGGATCCGGACGCCTTCGACCGGGCCGCCGTCGCCCTGCCCCTGCCGTCGGGTCTCGTCGGCCGCCTTCGACCGGACGGACCGGTCCACCCCATGGGCGGGCTGGTCAACCGCATCCGCTGGTTCGTGACCGAGGACGGCCAGCCGCGGGTGACCGGAGTCCATGCGGTCGGTGACGCCCACACCTGCACCAACCCCATCTACGGGCGAGGCTGCTCCCTGGCCCTGGTGCAGGCGGTCGCCCTCACCGACGCCTTCGCCGCTCACCCGCACGACCCCCGGGCCCGGGCCGCGGCCTACGAGGCCACGTGCCGCGAGCAGACCGAGCCCTGGTACCGCGTCTCGGTCCAGACGGACCAGGCTCGCCTGGCCCGGATGGCCCGCGCTGCCGCCGGGCGGCCCACCACGACCGAGGGCGCCGGCCCCATCGACCAGCTCATGGAGCTGGGCGGCGACGATCCCATCCTCGGGCGGGCGATCCTCAAGGCTGTCAACCTGCTCGCCACCCCCCAGCAACTCATGCGGGACCCGGCCCTGCTGTCCCGAACGATCGAGTTGGCCGCGGCGAAAGCCAACGCCCCGCCCGCCGCGCCGCGTCCGAATCGCTGGGCCCGCCAGGGGCCCACCCGCCAAGAGCTGCTCGACCCGACCGCGGCTTGAAAGGAGCGCTATGCACGACCTGATCATCAGAGGCGGAAAGGTCGCCGACGGCACTGGCAACACCCGGCCCCGCCCGGCTGACGTGGCCATCGACGGCGATCGCATCACCGCCGTGGGCAAGCTCGGCGAGGCGCACGCCCATCGGGAGATCGACGCCGACGGGCTGCTGGTCACCCCCGGCTGGGTCGACATCCACACCCACTACGACGGGCAGGTCACGTGGGATCCCGAGGTGTCGCCGTCAGGCTGGCACGGGGTGACGACGATCGTGATGGGGAACTGCGGGGTCGGTTTTGCGCCGGCCCGACCTTCCGAGCGGGACTGGCTCATCCAGCTCATGGAGGGGGTGGAGGACATCCCCGGCACGGCGCTGGCCGAGGGCATGAGCTGGAACTGGGAGAGCTTCCCCGACTACCTCGACGAAGTGGAGCGCATGCCGCGCGTGATGGACGTGGCCGCCCTCCTGCCCCACGGGGCGCTACGGGCGTACGTGCTCGGCCAGGGCCGGGGCAACGACGCCGCCGCCGACGACGAGATCGACCACATGACCAAGCTGGCCCGGCAGGCCGTCGAGGCCGGGGCCATCGGCATCTCCACCACCCGCACCATGCTCCACCGGGCCAAGGACGGGGAGCTGGCCGCCGGCACCAACGCCGCCGCCGCGGAGCTGATCGGGATCGGCCGCGCCCTGGCCGACGCCGGCCGGCGGGTGTTCTCGGTGGCCAGCGACATGCTGGACCTCGACGGGGAGATCGCCTGGATGGCCGAGATGTCGAGACGCAACCACGTGCCGGTCACCTTCCAGACCCTGCAGGTGGACTTCGCCCCCGATCTGTGGCGCGTGTGGGTGGACCGGGCGTTGGCGGCCAACCGGCGCGGCGGGTGGCTCGTCCCCCAAGTAGCGGGGAAGCCGACGTCCGTGATGATCGGCTTCGAGTCGACGGTCGGTCTTTTCTCCCATTTACCGGCCTGGCAGCAGCTGGCCGAACTCCCCCACCAGGCCCGGGTGGCGCGGCTGCGCCGTCCCGAGGTGCGGGCCGCCCTGGTCAGCGCGCCGGCGCCGGACAGCGGGCTGCCGTTCATCCTCCACGCCAACCTGCACAAGCTGTTCCCGCTCGGGGACCCGCCCGACTACGAGCCGGCGCCGGAGACCAGCGTGGCCGCCATCGCCGCCCGGGAGGGCCGCACCCCCGTCGAGGTCGCCTACGACCTCATGCTCGGCAACGACGGACGGGAGTTGCTCTACCTCCCCTTCCTCAGTTACGCGCCCGGCGACTTCAGCTCCCTGCAGGAGATGATCCAGCATCCGGCCACGGTGCTGGGCCTCGGCGACGGGGGTGCCCACTGCGGGGTGCTGTGCGACGCCAGCCTGCCGACCTTCATGCTCAGCCACTGGGCCCGCGACCGGTCACGGGGCCCGAAGCTGCCGGTCGAGCAGGCCGTGCACTTACAGACCCGGCGCACCGCCGAGCTGTACGGCTTCGACGACCGGGGCCTGCTGGCGCCCGGCTACCTGGCCGATGTCAACGTCATCGACTTCGACAGGCTGTCCATCTCCGCGCCCCGTATGGTGCACGACCTGCCCGCCGGCGGGAAGCGGCTGGTGCAGTCGGCGACCGGTTACCTGGCTACCGTCAAGTCCGGGGTGGTCGTCCGCGACCACGACCAGCCGACCGGCGCCCGGTCCGGCCGGCTGCTGCGAGGGCCCCAGGCCGCGCCGGCCGGGTAGCTTGCCAGGGTCGACTTTCCAGGGGGAAAAGATGGACCTGCTCGCCACGCACGCCGCGTCCCAACCGGACAAGCTGGCGGTGATCGACGACCGGCCCGGTCAGCCCGTCGTCAACTGGACGTTCGCCGAACTGGATCGCCGGGCCAACCAACTCGGCCACCATCTCCTCAGCCTCGGCGTCGACCCCGCCACCAAGGTGGTCTGGTGCGGGCAAAACTCCGCCGGCCTGCTGGCCGGGGCCCACGCCATCCGCAAGGTCAGTGCCATCGGCGTGCCCCTCAACTACCGGCTCGCCCCCGACGAGGCTGCGTACGTCATCGACAACTCCGACGCCCGGGTGGTGTACGTCGACGCCGAGTACGCCGGCCTGATCACCCAGATCGCCGACCGCATCCCCAAGGTCACAAACGTGCTGGTGTTCGACGGCGACGGCGAGATGGAGAAGCGGATGGAACAGGCGGCGGCCACCCCACCCGAGATGTCACAGGTGCCAGCCGACGCCCCCGCCACCATGATCTACACCTCGGGGACCACCGGAAGGCCCAAGGGGGCGGTCCGCCGCTCGACGCTCGACCCGAAGGTCACGGCCGGGCTGGTGGCCCTGATCGGCTACGGGGCGGAGGACGTCTACCTCACCACCGGGCCGCTGTACCACTCGGGTCCGGGCGGCTTCGCCACCCTGGCCCACGGCCTGGGTAACACCGTGGTGGTGCAGCACAAGTTCGGTCCCGAGGACTGGCTGCGGCTGGTGCAGACCTACCAGGTGACGACGACGTTCACCGCCCCCACCCCGATCCGCATGGTCTGCAACCTGCCGGACGCGGTGAAGGCCCGCTACGACCGTTCGTCGATGCGCCGGCTGATCGCCAACGCCGCCCCGTGGACGCAGGCGCTCAAGCTGTTGTACCTGGCCGATTTCCCGCCGGACTCGCTGTGGGAGGTGTACGGGTCGACGGAGCTGGGGGTGGACACGGTCCTGGGCCCGGAGGACCATCTGCGCAAGCCGGGATCGTGCGGCCGGCCGGCTCCCGGCATCGAGATCAAACTGTTCGACGAGGAGGGCCGGGAGGTCACCGAGCCGTTCCACAATGGGGAGCTGTACGTGCGGTCGGCGACGATGTTCGACGCCTACTACAAGGCGGAGCAGAAGTACCAGGACGCCAGCCGGGGGGACTTCCATACCGTCGGGGACATCGCCTACCGAGATGACGAGGGCTACTTCTACATCGCCGATCGCAAGAACGACATGATCATCAGCGGCGGCATGAACATCTACCCCGCCGAGATCGAGGCCGCCCTGGATCCCTCCCCGGACATCTACGAGGTGGCGGTCATCGGCATCC
This sequence comes from Acidimicrobiales bacterium, assembly GCA_036501785.1. Lineage (GTDB taxonomy): Bacteria > Actinomycetota > Acidimicrobiia > Acidimicrobiales > Palsa-688 > PALSA-693. The sequence continues at coordinate 14,612 of DASXZS010000150.1, forward strand.
CCAACGAGGAGTGGGGCGAGAGCGTGCACGCCGTGGTGGTGCCGGCCCGGGCCGGCGTGACGGATGCGGCCGTTATGGCGTACGCCCGAGAGCACTTGGCGGGCTACAAGGTGCCGAGGTCGGTCAGTTTTGTCGACGAGCTGCCGAAGACCGGGTCCGGGAAGGTGCTCAAGCGGGAGCTACGGGCGGCCTACGGACCGGCGCCGGCCTGAGGTCGGGCCGCTAAACTGGTTCCTGGTCGCCCAGATAGCCTCCATCTCTCAGTGAGATGCTGAGAATCCTCTAAAACTGCTTGCCAGATGGCAGCGAGATGGGGCATACTGATATGACAGCGCTTCGGCCGGTATCCCCCCCACTGGACCGCAAGCCGTATGCGAAGGGCCTGGCACCCCCCCGCCGGGCCCTTCGCCGCGTCCGGGCTCGGGTTGCCCCTCGGCCCTTCGGCCCTTCGGCCCTTCGGCCCTTCGGCCCGCTCGGCCCGCTCGGCCCCCGCCGGATTCTTCGGTAAAGCTGGTTTCTTCGGTACAGGTGCGACATGGGTTGTGGCCCTGGTACCGAAGATTCCGGATGTACCAAAGAATCCGGTGAGACGCGGTGGCCAGATGCGCGCCGGGGGCCAGGTGCGCGAGCATCAGCGCCGATGCCCGCCCCTTCCGGCCGCCAGATCAGTCTCACGTTCGCCGACCAGCAACTGACGGTGGTCGAGGTGGGCGGAGGGATCCGTAGCTATCGAGTCGCTGGGCTGGCGCTGTTGGACGGATACCCGGCGACGGAGATGTGCTCCGGGGGCCGAGGCCAGCTGCTCGTCCCCTGGCCCAACCGCCTCGGCGGCGGCCGCTTT
>DASXZS010000151.1:0-1760 GCA_036501785.1 Acidimicrobiales bacterium
CACCGCCGCCAAGGCGGCGGCGGCCGAGGCCGGCGCCAGGGCGGTGGTGAAGATAAAGGACCGGGCCCGGTTGACCATCAGGTCGATCCACGATCGGGGCCCGGCGAGGTAACCCCCCTGGGAGCCCAGGGCCTTCGACAAGGTGCCGACGCGGAGGCACTCGGCGGCCGGGTCCGGGGCGGGGATGTCGAGGCAGGCATGGGCGTCGTCGAGGATCAAGAGGGCCTGGTGGCGAGCGCACACCTCCGAAAGGGCGGCGATCGGAGCGACGTCGCCGTCCATGGAGAACACGCTGTCGCTGACGACCACGGCCGGGCCGGGCGCCCCCTTGACGAGGTCCTCGGCGTGATCGACGTCACCGTGGCGGTACACCTCCACGTCGGCCCGAGCCAGCCGGGCCCCGTCGATGAGGGAGGCATGGTTGAGCTCGTCGGAAACGATCCGGGCTCCGGTCCCGAAGATGGTGAGGGCGGCCAGGTTGGCCTGGTAGCCCGTCGGGAACACCAGGGCAGCCTCGGTCCCCCGCCACTCGGCCAGGGCGGCTTCCAGATCGGCGTGGATGGGCCGGGTCCCGACGACGAGCCGCGACGAGCCGGTGCCCGCCCCCCACCGGTCGAGGGCGGCCCCCGCCGCGGCCACCACCGCGGCATGTTGCGAGAGACCGAGGTAGTCGTTGGAGGCGAACGAGACGACCTCGCGCCCGCCGGCCAGGCGAAACTCGGGTCCACCGCCATCGAGCACCCGCAACTGCCGCCAGCGGCCAGCGGCCAGGATCTCGGCCGAGTTGGTCGCCACTCGCTCGGACCAGGTCACCGGCACCCGGCGTGGATGGCCCGCTCCAGCACGTCGACGATCCGGTCGATCTCGCCAGCCGTGCTGGTGAGCATGGGCATCAGCACCACCACCTCGCCGAGGGGGCGGAGGAGGACACCGGCGTCCACCGCGGCCGCGCACACCCGGCGGCCCCATCGGCGATCAGGCCCCGGCGGGTCGAGCTCGACGCCGGCCATCAGCCCGCACACCCGCACCTCCCGCACCGCCGGAAGGGCAGCCAGGCCGGCGAGGCGCTTCTCCAGCTGGGCGGCTCGGGCCACCACGTTGTCGAGCACCTGCCAGGCCTCGAGCAGTTCCAGGTGCCGGCGGGCGACCGCGGCGGCCAGGGCGTTCCCCCCGAAACTGTGGCCGTGGTAGAGCGTCCGCGGCCCGAGGTCCTCCCCGAGGAACCCGTCGGCCACCCGCCCGCACGCCACGGTGGCGCTCATGGGGAGGTACCCGCCGGTCAGCCCCTTGCCCAGGCACAGCAGATCGGGGCGCACCCCGCACTGTTCGGACGCGAACAGGGTTCCGGTGCGCCCGAAGCCGGTGGCCACTTCGTCGCAGACCAGCAGCACGCCGGCTGCCTGGCAGGCCCGGGCCAGGCGGCCCACGTCCTCAGGAGCGGCCACGTACATGCCGGCCGCGCCCTGAACGAGCGGCTCGAGGACGACGGCGGCCAGTTGCCCCTGGTTGGTCTCCAGCGTGCTCAGGGCGGCGTCGAGCCAGCCCGCCGTCCGGTAGCCCGGCGTTCGGACCACGCCCGGGAAGCGCAAGGGGTCGAACAGATCGGTGCCGAACCCGCCGGCCCCGATCGACAGGGCACCCACGGTGTCGCCGTGATAGGCGTCGCCCAGGGCCAGGTACCTGGTCCTGGTGGTGATCCCCTGGTTCCACCAGTACTGGAAGGCGATCTTGAGGGCCTGCTCCACCGCGGCGGCGCCGTC
>DASXZS010000152.1:0-3720 GCA_036501785.1 Acidimicrobiales bacterium
CATCCGGTTCGGACGTTTCCGACAAGGAGAGCGACCTATGCGACGGACGTTGGGGATCCTGGCGAGCACGGCGATAGTGGGCCTGGTGCTCACCGGGTGCGGGAGTTCCGGCAGCAGTACCGGTGGCGGCACCCCGGTGAAGGGCGGCACCCTCAACATGCTCGGCACCGGCGACGTCGACTACATGGACCCCAACATTTCGTATTACACGACCGGCTACCTGGCGTTGCGCATGTGGAGCCGCCAGCTGGTCACCTACCCGGCCATTCCGGGGCAGACGACCCAAGTGGTCCCGGACCTGACCACGGTGCTCCCCACCACCTCCAACGGCGGCATCAGCGCGGATGGGCTCACCTACAAGCTGACTATCCGGAACGGGGCGATGTGGAACACCACCCCGCCGCGCCAGATCACGGCCGCCGACGCGGTCCGCGGCCTCCAGCGCACCTGTAACCCAGCCGAGCCGTTTGGGGGCTTGCCCGACTTCGAGACCCTGATCCAGGGCTTCCAGGCCTACTGCGCCGGGTTCGCCACAGTGGCGCAGACGGCCCCCGCCATCAAGGCCTACATCGAATCCCACTCCTTCGCCGGAGCGAGCGTGGATCCGACGAACCCGCAGACGGTGGTGTTCAAGCTCACCCACCCGGCCACGTACTTCCTCGACCAGCTGGCCATGCCCGCCTTCTCGCCGGCCCCGGTGGAGTTCCTCGACTACGTGCCAGCCAGCGGGGCCCTGGGCCAGCACACCATCTCAGACGGGCCATACATGATCCAGAGCTACGACCCGGGCAAGTCCTTTGTGTTCGTCCGGAACCGGTCGTGGAACCCGAGCACGGACCCGGTGCGAAAGGCATATGTGGACAAGATCGTGGTGTCGGAGACCGGCAACCAGCAGGGCATCCAGCAGCAGCTGCAGACCAATTCACCGCTGGCGGACATGGGTTGGGACGCGCAAGTCCCGACGGCCGACGTCCCCGGCTTGTTGAGTGCCAAGGACTCCAAGCTCAACCTCGGCCCGACCTACGGCACCAGCCCTTACGTGCTGTTCAACACGGCGTCGCCCAACAATGGCGGCGCCCTGGGCAACGTGCAGATACGCCAGGCCCTGGAGTACGCCATCAACCGCAGCGATCTGGTGCAGGACGACGGCGGCCCACAGGTCGCGCCTCCGTTGACGCACATCCTGCCACCGGGGATCGTGGGCTCCCAGCCAGCTGATCCGTATCCGTACGACCTGGCCAAGGCCAAGCAGCTGCTGGCCGCGGCCCTGCCGAGCGGCCATCTCACGGTGAAGGTGCTCTACCAGAGCGCCCTCGATTACGAGGTCAAGATGTTCCAGACCCTCCAATCCGATCTGGGGAAGGCGGGCATCACCGTGACCGGCGTGACCAGCCCTTCCGCAGACTTCTACACCAAGTACCTCGAGGTGCCATCGGTGACCAAACGAGGGGTTTGGGACCTGGCCCTGGCCAACTGGTTCCCGGACTGGTACGGCAACGGGGCCCTGTCGTTCTTCTCGCCGCTGTTCTCCGGCCCGGCGTCGTATCCGCCGGCCGGCAGCAACTTCGGCTTCTACAACGATGCCAAGACCACCCAGCTCATCCAGCAGGCTTCGACCGCGACCAACACGGCGATGGCCGCATCGCTCTGGGCCCAAGCCGACGCCCAAGTCATGGCCGACGCCGCGATCTTCCCGATCACCTCACCCACCTCACCCAACTATCACGCCGGCCAGGTGCACAACGCGGTGTACGTCCCGCAGCTGTACCAGTTCGATCCGACCAACGTGTGGCTCACCCCGAGCCTCAACGGCGGCTGAACCTTAGGCTGGCGGGGGAGGGGCGCCGGCGGCGAGGGGCGCCGGGCAGGCGAGGGGGCGCCGGGGGCGATCGGGCGGGCCTCGGGCCGGCCAGGGGGCGGCAGCGGCGAGGGGCGCCGGCGGCGCGCCCGGCGCGCTGGGCGAGACGCCGGGACCGCCAGCGGGACTGCCCGACCAAAGGTGGACAGACTTCGCGGCGCCAGGGACCTCGGACTCCGGAAGCTTGTCCCGAAACCTGCCGAATTCGGTACCGGAACGGACACGTTCTCGGCGACGCCGAACCTGCGGCCAGAAGTTTGTCCCAAATAGAACATGGGGGCCCCCGCCGGGCCTGGGAAACCCGCCGGCCCCGCCAGCCCCCGGCCGGGCGCCGGCCCTCCGCCAGCCCCCGCCGGCCCCGCCGGACCGCCTACGTGTTCGTGACGCCGGACGCCAACAGCGCGGCCTGCAAGCGGTGGCGCTGGGCGATCAACTCGCCGGCCGCCGCCGACACCGCCCGCCACGGCTCTGCTGTCGGATCGATCTCGCCGGCCACGCGGGCGGCGAGCGGGTTGTCGCCGGAGCCGGCGCCAGCGTCGCCGGCATCCGCCGCCAGCAGTTGCACCGATCCCGCTCCCCCGTCGGGCGTCTGCCGGTACAACTGCAACGACACCACGTTGAGGTCGTCGTCGAGCAGCACCGCCACCCCGCCCTGGGTCGGAGCCGGCTCGGCCGTGTCGACGACCCAGCCGCCGGTGTTGTGCACCTCGACCCGGCCGGGATAGCCGGCGACCGACCACCGCTCGACGAATGGCTTGTGGGTGTGCCCGAAGACGAAGCCGACGTCGGCACCGATGGTGCCGAGTTCCGCGACCAGCTGCCGGTGGAGCGGCCCCTCCAGGTACTGGCGCAGGCCCAGGCGACCCTTGGGGCTCAGCGTCGTCTCCGGGGTGGCGCGTTCGTGGCCAGTGCGATGCTTGACCTCCCGCCGGGCCAGCCCGCTCAGCAATAGGGTCTCGAAGGGGCGCAGCCAGCCCGGCCCGTGGCCGCGGGGTACGAGCCCGTGCACCAGGTTGGCGGCCAGGAGATCGAGGGCGACGGGGTTGGTCAGCTCGGCGTAGATGAGGGCGACGTCCTCGCCCACGTCACCGGAGCGCCCGAGGGTCGACCAGAAGAAGTCGATCCAGGCGAAGTTCTCGGCCTCCAGGTTGGCGATCGTGGCCCCGCCGGCGACCGGATCCTGGTTGGGGAACAGCAGTTGGCGAAGTTGCGACATGAGGCTGTAGATGGGCTCGGTGAAGTGCCCGTGGGTCACGATCCGGCTGCGCCGGCCATCGGGGCTAACCAGGGCCAGGTTGGGGTAGACGACGCGCACCGCCACGTCCGCGCAGCCGGGCCGGCGCTGGATGAGCGTGGAGATGAGATCGCGGGCGGTCCACGGTGGTTGCTTGTCGGGCAGTAGGCGGGTGGTGTGCCACGGCGGATCCATGGGCGCTTCCGCAGCCAGGCCCTTGAGGTACTCGATGTACTGCGCCTCGCGGGCGCCCTCCCACAGGTGATGGTCGTGGTTGCCCGGCAGGTAGTACACCGCGGGCGCGAACACCCGCCCGGCGCCGGCGAAGGCCTCGTCCACGAAACACTGGAACGCGGTGGCGGCCACCGCGTCGGCCGAGAGGGCCAGGTCCAGCACGTCGCCGGCGAGGACCAGCGTCGGCGCCTCCCGCTGGCCGGCCGTGAGGTGCCGCAGGCAGTCCAGCACGGCCGTGAGCACCGGGCTGGGCGTGGTCGGATCAGCGGTGAAGGTGGCCCCGGGGGCCACGCCGGATCGCTCCACCACGGAGATCATGAGGCTGTTCGACGCCCCGAAATGCAAGTCGGACAGCACGACGTAGCGGATCTCAGCCACGCCCGCTCTCCCTCGC
>DASXZS010000153.1:0-1673 GCA_036501785.1 Acidimicrobiales bacterium
CTTCGGCCGCCCCATCGCCGGCCACCAAGGGGTGTCCTTCCCCATTGCTGAGCACTCCACCTACCTCGAAGGTGTCCGCTGGCTGACCTACCGGGCCCTCGCCCTGCGCCAAGCCGGCCACCCGCACACCAAAGAGGCCGCCATGCTCAAGTGGTGGGCCCCCGAGGTGGCATTCAACGCCATCAAGGACGCCATCATCATCCACGGCCAGGTCGGCTGGTCGGACGAGATGCCGCTGCAGGCCATGCTCCGGGACGTCTCCGGCTACTTCATCGGCGACGGCACCCCCCAGATCAACAAGCTCGTCATCGCCCGCGAGGTCATCGGCCCCGAAGCCCTAGCCCGCTAAACAGCCGCTAATCAGTCGCTGACCAGCCGCTGACCAGTCGCTGAGGACAGGAGAACCCCCACCATGCGCAATGTCGTCATCGCCGGGGCGGGCATGACCGCCTTCGGCAAGTTCCTCGACCGCAACCTCAAGTCCCTGGTCGCCGAGGCAACCTCGGCCGCCCTGTCCGACGCCGCCGCCACCCCGGCCGACGTGGGTGCCGTCTACTTCGGCAACGTGGCCGCCGGCCTGATGTGCGGCCAGGAATCCCTGCGCGGGCAGCACGCCCTGCGGGGCACCGGCCTGCAGGGCATCCCGCTGGTCAACGTGGAGAACGCGTGCGCCTCGGGCGCCACTGCCGTCCACCTCGCCTGGCTGTCCGTCGCCTCCGGGCAGACCGAGGTCGCCCTGGCCATCGGTGCCGAGAAGCTCTACCACGCCGACCGAGCCAAGCCCTTCGCCGCCATGAGCTCCGTCCTGGACCAGGAGCGCCTCGACGAACTGTTCGCCGACCTCGGCGGCGAAGCGACCGATCGCTCCGTGTTCATGGACCTCTACGCCCGCTTCGCCCGCCAGTACATGGACCGCACCGGCGCCACCCAAGAGGACTTCGCCCGGGTGGCCGCCAAGAACCACGCCCACGGCTCCCTCAACCCGAAGGCCCAGCACCGGACCCGCTTCACCGTCGAGGAAATCCTCGCCGCCCGCCCGATCGCCGGCCCCCTGACCCTGCCGATGTGCGCCCCGATCGGCGACGGCGCCGCCGCCGTCGTCATCACCACTCCCGAACGGGCCGCCCAGCTCGGCGCCCACCCGGTCCGGCTGCTGGCCAGCGTCCTCGGCGGCGGGCAGGAAGGCCGCGCCGGACTCGTGCCGGCAACCGCGCGGCGCGCCTTCGAAACCGCCGGCGTCGACCCCGAGGACGTCGACGTGGTCGCCTGCCACGACGCCACCGCCCCCGCCGAGCTCATCGTCACCGAAGAACTCGGCCTCTGCCCACCCGGCGACGCCCCCAAACTCCTACGAGCCGGTGACACCACACTCGGCGGGCGCATCCCGATCAACCCCTGCGGCGGCCTCGAGTCCAAAGGCCACCCCATCGGCGCCACCGGCGTCGCGCAGATCGTGGAACTCACCGACCAGCTCCGAGACCGCTGCGGCGCCCGCCAGGTACAAGACCCGCGGATCGCCCTGGCCGAGAACGCCGGTGGCTACCTCGGCCCCGACGCCGCCGCCGCCACCGTGACCATCCTCGCCCGCTGAGCACCGGCCCACTCCGTGACCGTCACCAACACCCCCGGGAACCGAACCGCCGGCGCTCACCTGAGGAGCTCGAGATGCCCAC
>DASXZS010000154.1:0-5483 GCA_036501785.1 Acidimicrobiales bacterium
GACCGGGGTCTTGATGGTCTCCCGGTAGGCGACCTGGGGCTTGCCGACGTTGGCGTCGACCTTGAACTCCCGGAGCATACGGTCGACCAGCACCTCGAGGTGCAGTTCGCCCATGCCGCCGATGATGGTCTGCCCGGTCTCCTCGTCGGAGTGCACCTGGAAAGTGGGATCCTCCTCCGAGAGGGCTTGGAGGGCCTTGGACAGCTTGTCCTGGTCGTTCTTGGTCTTGGGCTCGACCGCCACGTGGATGACCGGCTCGGGGAAGTCCAGCGACTCCAGCACGATGGGGGCGTTGGCATCGCAGAGGGTGTCGCCGGTGGTCGTCTGCTTGAGCCCCACCAGGGCCACGATGTCGCCGGCGAAGCAGGCGTCGCGGTCCTCGCGGTGGTTGGCGTGCATCTGCAGGATGCGCCCGACGCGTTCCTTGCGGTCCTTGGTGGAGTTGAGCACCCCGCTGCCGGTCTTGAGCGTGCCCGAGTAGACCCGGGCGTAGGTCAGCTTGCCCAGGTGGGGGTCGGTCATGATCTTGAACGCCAGCGCCGCGAACGGCTCGGCGTCGTCGGCCTGGCGCTCCAGCTCCTCGACGCCTTTGACGTCCATGCCGCGGGTCGGGGGGATATCGACCGGGGACGGCAGGTAGGCGACGACGGCGTCGAGCATGGGCTGGACGCCCTTGTTCTTGAAGGCCGAGCCGCACAGGACGGGCACGACCTGGCTGGCGATGGTGGCCGCCCGCAAGGCCCGGGTCAGGTCGTCGGCGGTGATCTCCTCTTCGCCGAGGAACTTCTCGGTGAGGCGGTCGTCGAAGTTGGAGAGGGTGTCGATCAGGGTGGCCCGGTAGGACTCGGCCTCGTCCTGGAGGTGGGCCGGGATGGCGACGACGTCGAACTTCTCGCCTTTGTTGGAATCCTCCGGCCAGGTCATGGCCTTCATCCCGATCAGGTCGATGACGCCGTGGAATTCGCTCTCGGCGCCGATCGGCAGCTGCACCACCGCCACGGTGGCGTCGAGGCGGTCCTTGATCATGTCGACGCAGCGGAAGAAGTCGGCGCCGATGCGGTCCATCTTGTTGACGAAGCACATGCGCGGCACGCCGTACTTGTCGGCCTGGCGCCACACCGTCTCGGTTTGCGGCTCCACGCCGGCGACGGCGTCGAACACCGCCACCGCGCCGTCGAGGACGCGCAGGGAGCGCTCCACCTCGACGGTGAAGTCGACGTGGCCGGGGGTGTCGATGATGTTGATGCGGGTGCCGTCCCACTCGCAGGTGGTGGCCGCCGAGGTGATGGTGATGCCCCGTTCCTGCTCCTGGGGCATCCAGTCCATGGTGGCCGCACCCTCGTGGACCTCACCGATCTTGTAGTTGATACCGGTGTAGAACAGGATGCGCTCGGTCGTCGTGGTCTTGCCCGCGTCGATGTGGGCCATGATCCCGATGTTGCGGACCTTGGCCAGGGGCTTGGTGCGGGTTGCGGTGGTGTCAGCCATTTGCTCGTTACTCGTTCTGCTTTGCGGCGCGCCCTACCAGCGGTAGTGGGCGAAGGCCTTGTTGGATTCGGCCATCTTGTGCATGTCTTCTCGGCGCTTGACGGCGGAGCCGACGCCGTTGGAGGCGTCGAGGAGCTCGTTGGCCAGCTTCTGGGCCATGGTCTTCTCCCGCCGCTGCTTGGAGTAGCCGACCAGCCAGCGGATCGAAAGCGTGGCAGCCCGGCGGGGGCGAACCTCGACCGGTACCTGGTAGGTGGCGCCGCCGACCCGGCGGCTCTTGACCTCCAGCTGAGGTTTGGTGTTCTCGACGGCTCGCTTCAGCACGGCGACGGGGTCGCCGTCGCTGCGCTCCTTGACGAGGTCGAGCGCTTCGTAGACGACGCGCTCGGCGAGACTGCGCTTGCCGCGCTCGAGCACCTTGTTGACGATCTGGGTGACCAGGACGGACCGGTAGATGGGGTCCGGGAGCAGGTCGCGACGAGGTGCGGGTCCTTTACGGGGCATGGTGGGCGGGCCTCCCTACGCCCGCTTGGCGCCGTAGCGGCTGCGGGCCTGCTTGCGGTCGCGCACACCGGACGTGTCGAGGGTGCCGCGGATGATCTTGTAACGGACGCCGGGCAGGTCCTTGACCCGGCCGCCGCGGACCAGGACGATGGAGTGCTCCTGCAGGTTGTGGCCGACGCCGGGGATGTAGGCGGTCACCTCGACGCCGCTGGTGAGACGCACACGGGCCACCTTGCGCAAGGCCGAGTTGGGCTTCTTGGGGGTGGTGGTGTACACCCGGGTGCACACCCCGCGCCGCTGGGGCGCGCCGCGCAGGGCCGGCGTCTTGGTCTTGACCGTCTTGTGTTCGCGGCCCTTCCGGACCAGCTGCGCGATTGTGGGCAACCTAACCTCTCGATGTGGGAACTCGCCGTCGGTCCCACCGGGCGCACAACGCGCGCGGCGACCGCCCGGGTGGGCCGGGTTTCATGGTAGCGCATCGCCGGCCGGCCGCGTTTCCGCCGACCACCGCCTGTCGCCGGCCGCGGTCGCGGCGGATTAGATCGGACTCCTCGGCGGTTAATAAGCGTAATCATGTAATCAGGCCAGGAGGTCCCATGGCTCCAACCGTCTCCGAACCGACCGAGTCCCCGCTCCAAACTGCCCCTTTGGACGCCTACTCCCAGGTCGTCACCAGCATCGCCAGCGAACTGACCCCGCGGGTAGCCGCCCTCCAGGTCGCCCGCCGGCGCCGCGACGGCCAGTTCCAAGCTGGGGCCGGCTCCGCCGTGGTGTTTACCAACGACGGCTTCCTGCTGACCAACGCCCATGTGGTGGGCCGCGCCGACGCCGGCAAGGCGGCCTTCGCGGACGGCACCGTCACTCCTTTTCACGTGGTGGGCGCCGATCCGCTCTCCGACCTGGCTGTGGTGCGGGCTGACGGTGAGACCCCGCCCCCCGCCCGCCTCGGCGAAGCCTCCGCACTCAAGGTCGGCCAACTGGTGGTGGCGGTGGGCAACCCACTGGGTCTGGCTGGCAGCGTCACCGCCGGCGTCGTCAGCGCCCTGGGCCGATCCATGCCGACCACCGCCGGCACCAACGTCCGGGTGATCGACGACGTCATCCAGACCGACGCGGCCCTCAACCCCGGCAACTCCGGCGGCGCCTTGGCCGTGGCCACCGGCGAGGTTGTGGGCATCAACACCGCGGTGGCCGGAGTCGGGGTCGGCCTGGCCATCCCGATCAACTCCACCACCCGCCAGATCATCGCCACCCTGCTCGCGCAGGGCCGGGTGCGGCGGGCCTACCTGGGACTGGCCGGCACCCCGGCACCGCTGCCGCCGGCCCTGGCGGCCCAGCGCGGTCAGCGGTTGGGGCTGCGGATCGTGGAAGTCGTCCCAGGCGGACCCGCGGCCGGCGCCGGGCTGCGCATCGGTGACCTCCTCCTGAGCGCCGACGGCGATGCCGTCTCCAGCGCCCAGGCCCTGCAACGCCTCATGCTCGCCGATGCCATCGGGCGGCCCCTCGCCCTCACGGCGCTGCGTGGGGACGCGCTGGTCGACGTGATCGCCACACCGGTCGAGTTGGAAGCCGCTGACTGACCGCGTGTGACGGATGTCATGCCGGGAGTGTGCCGGCGGGCACAGTTGGGCGGGGCGCCTGTCGCGCATCATGGAAGAGCCGTGACGTCGTCCGGATGCGACCGAAGGGCACCGAAGGGGCACCCCGGCGTGGTGGTCTTTGCGGCGGGCAAAGACCACCGCGGGACACTCGGGCCCAGCCCCAGTTGCGGGCCCAGCCACCATGGACAGCCAGCGAGAGCGAACAACGAGGGCGTCTAGCCGAAACCGATGAGAAACTGCGACAGGCCGCCGGCGATCCCGGCCGCGGCCCGCTGCCGCCACGACGGGTCGGTGACCAGCGCGGCGTCGGTGCCGTTGCGCATGTTGGCGCATTCGATGAGCGTTTTGGGCACCGTTGTCAGGTTGAGGCCCGCCAGGTCGTCGCGGGCTTGCAGCCCGCTCGAGCCGTCGTAGTCGCTCCACGGCTCCCCTGTGGACGCCACGAACGCGTCGCGGACATCCACGGCTAGCTGATCGGATGGCCCGATGACGGCATCGTTGGGGCCATCCGGCACCGGTTCGAGCAGGGTCACGCCCCGACCGCCCGCGGGGCCGCCGTCGGCGTGGATGTCGACGAACGCATCGGCTCCCGCCTGGTTGCCGACGGCCGCCCGCTGGGTGACGCACGGCCCCACCCCCGTGTCATTCGTCCGGGTCAGGATCACAGTGGCGCCCCGGGCTCGCAACAGGGCGGCCAGCCGGGTGGACACGTCGAAATTGAAGGCGTGCTCGGTGTAGCCAGCGTCGGTTTCGGTGCCGGTGGTGTCGCAGGTCTCGTAGGCCCGGCCGTTCCAGACGAGTTGGTCGATGTAGCCGGGATCGGCACTGTTGCCGCCATCATGGCCGGGGTCGATGGCGACCACCTGACCGACAAGCGAGTACCCCGCGCTGGGGATCGGGTTGGTGGCGATCCGGCTCGCATCGCCGAAGCTGCGGATCTGACCGTTGCCCAGCACGATCCAGTACCCGCCGCCGTCGCCGGTGGCCACCATGCCCACGACCGGTGCCGGCAGCGGGCTCCCGCCGGCTGATCCGTAGAAGTGGGCGTCGCCGAAGGTGAAAATACCGCCGTCTCGTGCCACCAACCAGTACCCGCCGCCATCCCGCGTGGCGGCCATGCCGACGACCGGTTGTTGTAAGCGTACGGCGCCGGTGGAGCCATGGAACCGGGCGTCGCCGAAGGTGAAGACCCCGCCATCGCGTGCGACCAGCCAGTAGCCGCGCCCGTCGCGGGTCGCGGCCATCCCGACGACCGGCTGGTTGAGCTGGATGTTGCCGGTGGAGCCGTAGAAGCCGGCGTCGCCGAAGGTAAACACTCCGCCGTCCCGAGCCACGAACCAGTAGCCCTGTCCGGTCCGGGTGCCGACCAGCTCCAGAGCCGGCTGCTTGAGACGGATGTTGCCGGTCGATCCGTAGAAGCGGGCGTCGCCTAGCGAGAAGACGCCCCCGTCCCCACCAAGGAGCCAGTACCCGCGTCCGGACGCGGTCGTGGCGATGCTGACCACCGGAGCCGCCAGGGGGGCCGACGCCACCCCGCCGAAAGACGGTGCGTCCCCCTCCGGGGTGACGGCCCCGTCGGTGCTCGCCACCCAGAAGCCCCGGCCGGTCGCGGTGGGCGAGGCAGCCACCGGGACCGAGGCGCCGATGTTGGCCGCGCCCACACTCGCCTTTCCGGTGGTGACCGCGGCGGGGGCGGCAGTCGACCCCTCGGACCGATCGGATCCGGTCGTGCGTGCCACCAGCCCGGCCGACAGGGCCACCGCCGTGACCGCAGCCGCGGCCGACCGCCACCGGCTCACCATGGGCGGCGAGCGTAGCCGTCGACGCCCGGATCGGCCTACCGTGGCGACTATGAGCAACCCCGAAGTGTGGACCGCCGTCGACGACTAC
>DASXZS010000155.1:0-2106 GCA_036501785.1 Acidimicrobiales bacterium
AGCTTCTTGGCCAGCCAGGATCGCAGCATGAGTGGCCTCCCTACTACTAGATTGCTCGCTACAGCGAATCATGACCGAGGCCCTGGTGGTCGCCGGGGCGGCGGCGGCCGCCGACCGTGGCACCCGCGGTCCCGACCCCAAGCGCCCGGCGCCGGCGATCCCACCGGACGCGTCCCTGAGGCTACGAGGTACCTTCCTGGCATGAGCACCGTCAAAGAGCTGGCCGAGACGTCCCTGCGGCTGACCAAGGAGGGGGATCGAGACGGATGGCTGGCGTTGTTTAGCGACGACGCGGTGGTGGAGGATCCCGTCGGGGTGTCGCCGTTCGACGGCGGGGTGGGTGGGCACTGGGGCAAGGAGGCCATCGCCCGCTTTCGCGACACCGTCATCGCCGCCATGGAGAAGTTCGATTACCAGGTCGAGCGCTGTTACGAATGCGGCGACGAGGCGGCGGCGGTGGTGACGTTCCACATCACGTCGGGCGGGCAGGCCATGGACATGGACGTGGTCAACATCTACCGCCGCGGCGCGGACGGCAAGCTGGCGTCACTGCGGTCGTTTTGGGACGGAAGCCGCCAGGGCGGTTGACGGCTGAGGCCGGCGGCGGGCGGGGCCAACCCCGCCTGCCCGTGCCGATAAGTGTCAGCCCAGGCCCATCCCCACCACCGGTGCAGCCAGGCGGAGGTTGCCGAGCGAGCCAAGGAAGTGGGCCCCGGGGCCGAGGGCGAAGACGCCGCCGTCCTTGGCCACCAGGTAGTAGCCATTGCCGCTGGGGGCGGCGGCGATGCCCACGATGGGCTGGGCCAGGTGAATGTTGCCGAGCGAGCCCCAGAAGGGGGCATCGAAACTGAAGACCCCACCGTCGGCCGCGACCAGCCAGTAGCCACCCGTGGCCGGGTCCATGACCATGCCGACGACCGGTGCGTTGAGCTTGAGGTTGCCGAGGGACCCGTGGAAGCGGGCGCCCGGACCGAAGGTGAAGACACCGCCGTCGGCGGCGACCAGGTCGTAGCCGTCGCCAGTCGTGACTGCGGCGATCCCCACCACCGGCTTGGTCAGATGGATAGCGCCGGCCGAACCGAGGAACGGTGCGCCCGCTCCCCAGGCGAACACCCCGCCATCGCCGGCGGCCTCCCAGTAGCCGTCGCCTCCGGGGGCGGCGGCGATGCCGACCACCGGCTTGGCCAGGGGCAAACCGGCGGCGGAACCCAACAACCGGCCGTTGGGGCCGAAGTTGCTGATGGCGCCGTTGCTGTTGGCGAACCAATAGCCGCGTCCACCTGGCGCAGTGGCCAGCCCGACGTAGGGATTGGTCACGGGTGTGCCGGCCGCGGAGCCGAAGAACGTCGTGCCGAAGGTGAAGAGGCCGCCGTCGGCGGCGCCGAGGTCATATCCGGGGGAGGTGGTCGCCGCCACGGAGATGGCGGTCAGGGGGCCAGCGGGCGCCGGGTTGGGGGTGCGCACGCCGAAGGCGCACTCGCCGGCGCCGAAGCCGCCCACGATATTGGGCATCCCGTGGGAGTCGCCGTACTGGTTCGCGGGCGAGTTGCCTCGGCAGATCACGTTGCCCCGGACCTGGTTGGTGAGCACCTCATTGGCGTCGGGGTCAGCCATGGTGTTGTGAACGGAGCTGATGCTCCCGCTCACATGGTTGCGGAGGGCGCCCAACCAGCAGGACGTCAAACCGGCGATCCATACGTTGCCACCGACGGTGCTGTCCTCGATGTCGCTGAAGACCCCGAAGCTAAATGCAGGAAACACCGACGAAGGCGCGCACGTGAGGCCGCCGCCGCCGCCGACATCAACGATGTCGCCAGCCACGGAGCTGTTGTGGATCAGGACCCCGAGGGCGTTGGTGGCCAGGATGTCGCCACCGACCGTGCCCGTAGACGTGAGCGTCGGAGTCGTGCCGGTGTCGTCCTGGCACTGACCGTCGGGCGCCCCGCAGCCCAGGTCGAGGGTGGCCCCTCTCCCCACGATGATGTTGCCCTGGACGGTAAGGCTGGACGACCCGGAAGTGCTGTGGTCGTTGTGAGCGAACACGGCAGCCAGAGCCGCGCCAGGGGCCACGGTGGCGTTGCCGGTGACGATGACCGGTCCGTCGTT
>DASXZS010000156.1:0-11814 GCA_036501785.1 Acidimicrobiales bacterium
CGGCGGGCCGGTGCTGACCTGTCGATTCGGCACCCTGGTCGCGCTCAGTATCGTGGTCCTGGACGGCTGCGGCCTGTGCGACCTCGGCGGCCAAGGCGGCGAGCGCCTGGTGCCCGGCCAGGCCCGGCTTGGCCTCGGGAGTATGGGCCGGATCATCCGCCCCGGTGCGAGCCAGGTCGGCCAGGCTCGATTGCATGGCGTAGCGCTCCACGTGCCGAGGGATGGGGGTGGGGGCGCGCTCGTCGCCGGGCGGAGGGGTCCAGGGGTCTGCCATACGGTCTTCATCGGCACCTGGCGCCGATCCTTGAGCGCGGCGGCGTGGCAACAGTGATCAAGCAGCAACAAGCGCTTACGCTGGCCCTCAGGATGTTGCCTCAGCCTGCCCCGTCGCCATCGCCGGGTCACCCGGACGATTCGGACCAGCCGGGCCAGTCCGGCCAGTCCCGCCAGTCCGGCTGGTCGGGTTGGTCGGGCCGGTTCGGTCGCTGGGCCCGGTCGCCCCGTGTCCGGTCAATCGCCACCTATCCGTTCCGCCTCGGGCCGACACCCCCGCCCGGCCAGCGCGTGACCGCAACCCCGTTTGGGGGCCTGGCCGTGGTCAACAACCTCTCGGGGATCGGCGACGCCCTGGTGACGGTGGCCCTGGCCGGGTCGGTTTTCGTCAGTGTTTCGCTCCACGCCGCCCGAGGGCGAACCGCGCTCGGCCTGCTATGCACGGTGCTGCCGTTCGCCGTCGTCGGGCCCTTCGTCGGGCCGGTCATCGACCGGGTGCGTGGGGGCCGGCGGTTTATCGTGTTCTTGGCGGCGATTGGGCGGTTGGCCGCCTGCCTGATGATGGCGGCGTGGATCCACAACCTCCTGCTGTTTCCAGCCGCCTTCTTGAGCCTGGTGTGCTCGAAAACCCACGCGGTGGCCAAGGCGTCGCTCGTCCCGACCGTGGTCGACAGCGACCAGGACCTGGTACGCGCCAACTCCAGGCTGGCCGTCGGCTCGTCCATCCTGACCGCGGTGGCTGCGGGTATCGGCGCGTTGATCTACAAGTTGTTGGGCTCCAAGCTGCTACTCGACGTCGGCGTGGTGGTGTTTGCCGCGGCCGCGGCCTTATCCCTGTCATTGCTCGCGCCTTCCCGGGTCGCATCCTCCCCTTCGGCTGACGCGGAGCCGGAGGTCGCAGTGGCGCGCCAATCGCCGGCGCGGCGCGCCAGCCGCCGCGGCGTCCGGCCGCGGCGCGACGTGACGCTGGCTCAGGTGGCCATGACCGGGATGCGGGCCATGGCCGGCTTTATGACGGCCCTGGTGGTGTTCGCCTTCCGCCGGCAGGGAGCGCCGGTGATCTGGTATGGGTTGGTGGCGGTGGCGAGCGTGGGCGGGAACCTCAGTGGGGCGGCGCTGGCGCCGTTGTTGCGGGCCCACATCCGAGAGAAGCGCCTGGTCGCCGGGTCCGCCGTCGTCATCGGCGCCACCGCCGTGGCCATGACCCAACTGCCGGACCTGCACCGGCGCCCGGCTGCGCTGGTGCTGGCGGTCATCGTCGGGCTGGGGGCCAGCGTGGCCAAGACGGCCTTCGACGCCATCGTGCAACGGGAGACTCCGGACGGCAACCGGGCCCGGCTGTTCGCCCGTTTCGAGACCGTGTTTCAGCTGGCGTGGGTGCTGGCGGCCCTGATACCCACCTTGATCGACACCTCACTGCTGGTGGGGTTCATCATCGTGGCGATTGTCGTCCTGGCCACCTCGGCGGTGTTCGTGATCGGGATGGCGCGCGGCCATGGACCGGTGAGTTGGCCGGCGCCGGGTTCGGGTCCGGCGCCGGCGCAGGCGGACTGACCAGGGCTGGGGGCTGGGGGGGCTGGCCGGCGGTCCGGGGTAGACGAGTGGCGGCCGGCTCGTCCCGCTGGCGGGCCGGCGCAGCCCTTCGTTGATTTTGTGCGATTCATCGCGTATTACGCGAGCTTTCGCGCTAAATCCGTGCGCCGTGCGCCGGCGGGCAACCGTTTGGGCGCCGGCGCCGCCGGATTGTGGTCGATTTGTCGCGTAGAACGCGAGGTACTGCACACACTCGGTCGGCCGGCCGGCCGCCGGCCGGAGCGGCGTGCGACCTGACCGACTCAGACCGGTTCAGACCAGGTCAGTGCAGCGGGTCTGGCGGGTCAGGCAAGTCTGGCAGGTCGATCCGGGCCAGCCACAGGCCGGGCGCGTCGAGTTCGGCCGACGTGGGTAGCTCCCGCCCGGAGTGCCACAGCCGGGCCAGCCCCTCATCGCCGGCCCGCTCGACGATGCCGCGGATGAACGCCTGGCCCCGTTCGTAGCTGGCCTCATCGAGGGCGACCCCAAACAGTTGTCCGAGAATCCGGGTGCCGCCGGTCTCCTCCAGCCGCCGGCGGCGCAGAGCCTCGGTCAACGGCCCGTACGAGCCGATCAGACGGCGCCCGACCAGGTCCATGATGTGGTCGACGTAGCCCACCACGGCCGCCAGGAGCGCCCGCAGGGGAACTTGGAGGCGGCGCTGGGCGTCATTCTGCAGCTCACCCAAGAGGGTCTCGGGATCTCCGAAGGCGGCCTGTAAGGAGTTGAGGTCGGTGGGATCGAAGTCACTCAGCCGCGCTTCGAGCGATTGCGTGTTGGGTTCGAACGCCTCGACATAGTCGGCGATGAGACGGTCCAGCCTCGCCCGGACGTGGGCGCGGCCGAAGACCGCGTTGTTGGTGGTCTCCCGCAGGCAGACCCAGAGCCTAACGTCGTCGGGGGCGAGGCTCCAGTCCGAGGCGAAGGCGTCGATGCTGGCTGGGACGATGACCAGCTCGTCCCGGGGCGGTCTCGGCATCGGGAGGTCGTACTGCCCCATGGCCCGGAACGCGAGCTGACCGACCATGGAACCGGCCTGCATGCCGAACAGAAACGGTCCCAGCACCTGCGGGAGGTTCCCGAACAACTGCGCCATGGGATCGAACCCGCCCGCGCCGGTATCGCCCGCGCCGGTCCCACCCGCGCCGGTCCCGGTCCCGCCGGTCCCGGTCCCGGTCCCGCCGGCGCCGGTCTCACCCGCGCCCAGCCCGCCCGCACCGCCGCCGGGTTCATCTTCGTCGGCGGCACCGAGCGCCAGCGACGAGTTCATGGTGGAAGCCAGCTTCTCGAACAAAGGCTTCCAGTCGTCGAGGGTCCGCAGCGCCCACTCGCGGGGCGTGACCGAGCGGGCGGTGAGCAGGCCACCGGACGAGACGGGCAGACCGGTAGCCTCCGCCACATGCAACTCGGCCACCCGCAGCAACTCCTCGATCCGCACCCGAGCCACGGGATCCGGGTTCTGTTCCGACTGCCCGCCAGTTGCCGCCCATTGGGCCATTTGCCGGGCGATCTCCCAGTTGACCGGCCCCTGGCTCGTCAACAGACGGGCCAGGTTACGCATCAGGTCCTCGAACGGGCCGCCCTCAGAAGGCGTCCCGCCCCCGAACGGCCCGCTCGAGCTCATCGGAGGGCCGGTTCTGATGTGGTGGCCGTGGCCTTACCCATTGAGGCATCGTAGAGCGGTGCGGACCGTTGCCGTCACCGGGATTACCGGGTCGCTCGGCCGGCGGGTCTCCGCCCGCCTGGCGGTGCGACCCGACGTGGACCGGGTCGTGGGCATCGACGTAGTCCCGCCGGAATGGACCGATCCCAAACTGGACGTGCGCATCGTCGATCTGGCCGTTCCCAACGGGCCGGACGACGACGTGGTCAGCGCCCTGGTCGGCGCCGAGGCCGTGATCCACCTGGCCTGGCGGACCCCGGACAGCGGTCCGGGCGCACCCGGCAATGGTCTCAGCACCGCCGCCACCAACCACCGGGCGCTCGACCGGGTGCTGCGCGCCGCCGCCTTGACCGGACCCGAATCATTGGTGCATTTGTCGAGTGCCACCGTGTACGGCGCCTGGGCCGACAATCAGATCCCCCTCACCGAGGACGCCCCGCTGCGCCCGAACCCCGAGTTCGCCTACGCCGTCGGCAAGGCCGAGGCGGAGCGGGCGTTGGCCGAATGGGCGGAGGACCATCCTCAGGTGCGGGTGGCTGTGCTGCGGCCGGCGGTCACCGTCGGCTCGCCCGAACCGCTCTATGAAGCGTTGGGGGCGACCCGGGCACCGCGCGCCGGTGACGGGCATCGGCCCGTGCAGTACCTGCACGTCGACGACCTCGCGGACGCGGTGGTGTTGGCGTGGGACCGGCACCTGGCCGGCGTCTACAACGTGGCCCCCGACACCGGGGTGCAAGAGGACGAAGCCCGTGATCTGGCCGGCGGGCTGGCCAAGGTCACCCTTCCGGCCCGGCTTTCCCGTGCAGTGGCGGCGTGGACGTGGCAGCTGTGGCGCCGCGGGGTGCCGGTGGAGGCCCGGGCCTATGCCACTCATCCGTGGGTCATCGCCCCGGACCGCCTCAAAGCGGCTGGCTGGTCACCGCACTACTCCAGCGAAGAGGCCCTGGTTGCCACCGACATGCGGGTGCACTGGGACGACCTGCCGCCAGGACGCCGGCAGAACTACAACCTGCTGTTGGCGATCGGTGGGGCGCTGTTGGTCGCCGGCGGCGTGGCCGCGGCGGTGGCGGCGTGGCGGCGCCGGCGGCGCTGACGACGGACGACGGGCCGCGACGGGCCGCGACGGGCGCGAACCCAGGTACGAGCCGCGATCCGCCGCTCAGTCGGAGTCCGGCGGATTTGGCGACACATAGACGGTGGATTGCACCACCGTGCCCTTGTGGAGGTAGCGGATGACGGCCCGCTTGTCGGACGGGCACTGGCTGAGCACTTGGGTCAGGACACCCGTGGAGGTCACCGGTTTGTCGCAGAGGGCGGTGACGATGTCATTGGCGCCCAAACCGAGCCGGCTGACCGGGCTGCCGGGCCACACCTGGCCGACCTGGGCGCCGCCGCTGAGGCCGTATTGGCGGGCGTCGGTCGAGGAGATGTCGAAGGCGTTCATCACGCCCACCCACGGGTGGGTCACGGGGGTTCCTGCCAGCATCTGCTGGGCTACGTGCACCGCGACGTCCACGGGTACCGCGAACGCCAGCGCCTGGTCACTGGTGTCGGTCGGCTGGAGGCTGACAGTGATGCCGACCACCTGACCCTGCTGGTCGAGGAGCGGGCCGCCGGCGGCCGCGGCCGGCACGGTAGTGCCGGTGATGGCGATCAGGTTCTGCATCGCCATGCCGCCAGCGAGGTCCACTTCGCGGTCCTCCGAAGTGACCGATCCGGGGAAGACGTAGGCCCCCGCCCCGTCGGCGGTGCGGGCGCCGACAGCGAGGACCGGGTTGGCCAGCTGGAGGCTGGCGACGGAGCCCAGCTGTGGGAAGCTCGGTTGTTCGGTCGGGACGGCCAGCAGCGCCAGCCCGCTGAGTGGATCTAACTTCACCTGATCGGCCCGGTAGCGCTGCCCCGACAGGAACGACACCATGATGCTGCCCGCCTGGGCCACCAGGGCACTGTCGGTGATGACGTAGGTGCGGCTCCCGGTGCCGACGAAGAGCAGCCCGGACCCGGAGTTCGGGCCGGCGGCGGTGCTGACATCGATGCCCACGACGGACGGCGCCACCGCGTCGTCGACAGCGGTCCAGTCCACGCTGGTCGCGGTCGGAGTACTCGGCCCCGTGACCGAAGCCAGCGTCTCGGTTGGGCCGGTGGGCATGACCGCGTGCACGACCGTCGTTTGCTGCTCGAACACTCCGCTGACCATGCCCAGCCCCGAGGCGGCCAGGGCCCCGATGACGCCGGCCATGACGGCCACCGTCCATATTCGGGTGCCGGAGCTGTGGGCCGAGAGCAGCCCGGTGAGGAGAGGAACACGCCGGCCCGAATCCGACTCGGGTGGGGGGATGGGAGGCGCTTCGGACGGGTGGCGCCACAGGCGATCGTCCGGCGGTAGCCAAGCCATGAACGGCCCCTCTTCTTCGAGGCCGTCGTCGGGTTCCACGTCGTCGAGCCTAACGATGCCGCCTGCTGGGTGGTCATCGCCCCCGCCTGCGATGCGTCCTCTTCTGCCATCCAGGCCAGCGCGGTACGCGGTGATCCTCCGCCGCCGTAGCATTGGGCGCGTGCAGCCTTCGGTGCCTTCGCCCCAGCGTGCCCTGGAACCGCGGGATGACGTGTGGGTGGCGCTCACCGACGAACCACTCGCCATCGATCGAGCCGTGGCGTGGGTCACCCGGCCGGACTGCGGGGCGGTGGTGCTGTTTTGCGGGACCGTTCGCAACCACGCCGAGGGTCGGCCCGGGGTGATGGAGTTGGAGTACGAGGCCTACCGGGCCCAGGTCGAACCCCGCCTGGCCGCCATCGCCAGCGAGGCGCGGTCGCGGTGGCCGGGGGTGGGCCGGCTGGTTGCCTGGCATCGCACCGGCACCCTGGCCGTGACCGAGTGCTCCGTGGTGGTGGCGGTTTCGGCCGCCCACCGCGGCGAGGCGTTCGACGCCGCCCGCTTCTGCATCGATACCCTGAAGACCTCGGTGCCGATTTGGAAGCGCGAACGCTGGGCGGGCGGCGAGGACTGGGGCCAGGACGCCCATGAGATCATGGAGATAGGGACATGACGGCGTCGTCGAGTGTGGTGCTCAGCAATCTGGCCTACCTGATCGGGGCGGTCGTGCTCGCCATCATCGGCGGGTTGGCCGTGTGGCTCCACCACCGCCAACCCAAGTCGGTTGACGCCAACGTGGAGTCGTTCAACCGCGGCTTGCGGGCTCTGGCCCCCGAGGCGGGGTCGGGTGGGTCGCGGATCCAGACGCGCATCGTCGCCCTGCCGGTGAGCCCCCGAGGTGATCTCGGGCCCGTCGAGGGCGAACCGGCAGGTGAGCCGGTTGACACTGACGCGCCGACCGGGGAGACGCCAGCCGTCGAGACGGGGCCGGCGGTCCAGATGGCGCCGGGCCTCGAGACGTCGGCGACAGTCGAGTTCGACGGGGGGTCACCGGATCAGGCGGTGATCGTTGATCTGTCCCGCCAGGAGCAGCCGCGTCATCAACAACGGGCCGCGCCCGGAGACGGCGCAGGACACAGAGCGGGGGCCGAGACTGGCTAGAGACCTGGCCATCGACCTCGGCACCGCCAACACCCTCGTCTACTCACGCGGCCGGGGCATCGTCCTCAACGAGCCCACGGTCATCGCCCTCAACTCCCGGACCCAGGACGTGCTGGCGATGGGCCAGGAGGCCTGGCAGATGATCGGCCGCACGCCGGGCTACATCGTGGCCGTCCGGCCGTTGCGCAAAGGGGCCATTACCGACTTCGACATCACTCAGCGGATGATCCGGCTGCTGCTGCAGCGTGCCGGGGTGTCGCGGTTCAACCGGCCGCGGGTTCTCATCTGTGTCCCGTCGGCCATCACCGAGGTGGAGCGCCGGGCCGTGGAAGAGGCGGCGCGCGGCGCCGGCGCCAACGGTGCCTACCTGATCGAGCAGCCCATGGCTGCGGCCATCGGCGCCGGACTGCCGATCCACGAACCGCTCGGCAACATGGTCGTCGACGTTGGGGGCGGGACCACCGAGACCGCGGTGATCTCGCTGGGCGGGATCGTGGCCCTGGAGGCCATCCGGGTGGGCAGCTTCGACATCGACGCCTCCATCCAGACCTACGTGCGCCGGGAGTACGGCATCGCCGTCGGCGAGCGCACCGCGGAGGAGATCAAGCTGGCCATCGGGTCGGCGTGGCCCACCGATGACTCGATCAAGGCGGAGGTGCGCGGGCGCGACCTCATGACCGGCCTGCCGAAAACGGTGATTCTCTCCCCCGAGGAGGTCCGGGACGCCATCGAGGAACAGGTCGGCGCCATCGTGGACTCGGTCGTGAAGTGCCTGGGCGCCGCCCCGCCCGAACTGGCGCAGGACCTCATCACCCAGGGGATCCACCTCGTCGGCGGCGGGGGCATGCTGAGCGGCATGGAGCTGCGGCTGCAGCAGGAGACGAGCCTGCCAGTCCATCTGGTCGAGGCCCCCCTCGAATGCGTAGTCCTGGGCGCAGGAAAATGTCTCGAGGAGTTCGACGCGGTCAAAGACCTCTTCATGTAGACGGCGGGCGCCGCTCGCCGAGATCCTCGGCCGCTTGGCGGACCTGCCAATCCCGGTCGGTGAGCGCCTGCGCGACTGCGGAGTCGACCTCGGGGCCGTCGAACGGCGCCAGCGCCAGCACCGCCCGCCGGCGGACGGCGGGCTTGTCGGTGGTGGCCTGCAAGATGGCGGGCAGGCCGGCCTCGGCGCCGATCGCACCCAACGCGGCGACAGCCGCTTCCCGGCACACGGGGTCGGGATGCTCCCGCACCACATCCGACAGCTCCGCGACCACCTCGACGCTGGCGCCTGCGCCCAGTTCGCCCAAGGCGAAGCAGCCCGCTTCCACGACCCGAGCGTCGCCGTCGGCGAGGGCCCGGCTGGCCACGCCGGCCGCGTCCGGCCCCACCGCGGCGGCCAACTCGGCGGCCCGGGCCCGCACTTCCGGCGCCGGATCACCTACCGCGTCGGCGAGGTCGCCGGCAGTCAACCGTTCGGCCCGGGCCAAGGCCCCCAGGGCGGTGGCCCGCACGCCCGGCGCCGAATCGGCTAGCGCCTGGCGGGCCGCGGCGCTGTCGCCCTGATGCCCGGCCAAGGCCACCAGGCGCCGGCGGGCGGTGACGTCGGAGGCGGGACCGGAACCGTCAGTTGCTGGCGGCATGGTGGATGGCGGCAGCCACACCCCAGACGATCAGGCTGAGCGTGGCGGCCACGGCCAGTCCGACCGCCACGGCGATCACGGCCAGCGCGAAGGCAGCCCGCACCCGGGCGAACACCCCGGTGCGGGGGACGAGCCGGACCGAGCTCGTCCGTGGGACCGTTGGCCCGGCACGCCGCGCCGCCACCCGCACCGGCACTGGACCGTCATACAACGCCGACGCCGCGGCGGCCCGCGTCGGTGACGGAGAGGACCCGGGCCGGTTACCGCGGGCGGGCCGTCCCGCCGCGCCGGCCGGCGCCCCCCACGGAGACAACGAATCGTCCGGGCCGCGGTTGCCACTCACCAGACGTCGACCTCGCGATCCGCCCGCGGCATGGCAGGCTGTGCCCGCTTTGCAGACCCACCTGACCAACTTCCACCGGAAAGCAGGATTGTGGCCACGACCGTGTCGAGCCTACAAGACCGGCCCGCCCGATCGCGGCGCGTGAACGATGGGGGCGGCCACCCGCCCAAGGTTTGGGTGTTGGCGGTGATCATCGTCGTCATGCTGCTGGTCGGGGCCTGGGAGGCCATCGATCAGGGGGCTGCGGGGTACTACGCCTTCGCCCCCGGGACCGCCCCCCAGATCACCGGCAGCGTCCAATGCCAGGCCAGCCGGGGGAGCGTGGAGCTCACCCTCCCGAACGGCCAACCGTGCGCGCGCCTGGGAGTGCCGGCGGGCCGCGGCCACCCGCTCCAGGGCTCGCTGTACATGGTCGACGTGCTGGTCGGACCGGCGACGCCGTTCCAGTACGTGCTTTCCAAGCTCGGTCTGCTGCACACCTTCGACGACGGCGTCCAACTGGTACCGGCCAAGGCGGTGCTCGGCAACACCCCGGCTGGGCAGCTGCCCTGCCAGGACGCCCAGCAGATGCAGGGGTCGACGTCCGCCGCCATCGTGGTGGCCCTGCGTCACCTCGGCTACACCGTGAAAGAGAATGACCTAGGCGCCCAGTTGACCCTCGTCGCCCCTGGCTCGCCGGCGGCGGCTGCCGGGTTGCAGTGCAACGACGTGGTCACCACCGTCAACACCGAGGCCGTGCACACCGCCACCGATCTGTACAACGCCATCCACGCCGCCAAACCGGGTCAGACGGCCCGCATCACCGTGACGCGCATCGGCCCCGGAGGCAAGCCCCAGACGCACACGTTCACCGTCCGGTATGCGGGGACCCCGGCCATCTCCGGCCAACCGGCCCGACCCGGCGTCGCCTTCCTGGGAGTGGCACCGGCGGACCAGGTGACCTACTCCTTTCCCTTCAATGTCACCATCGACGTCGGCGATATCGGGGGCCCGTCCGCCGGGTTGGCGCTCACCCTCGGTCTCCTCGACGTCCTGTCGAATGGCGACCTGACCGGAGGGCACCGGGTGGCCGCCACCGGGACCATCAACCTGGACGGCACCGTCGGCGACGTCGGAGGGGTGGCGCAGAAGACCGTGGCCGTCCGCAAGGCCGGGGCCCAGGTCTTCTTGGTGCCACCCGTGGAGCTACCAGTCGCCCAACGCGAAGCCGGGTCCATGAAGGTGTACGCCGTCGCCAACCTGCAGCAGGCGCTCGGCGACCTCGAGGCGCTGGGAGGTCACCTTCCCAGTCAGAATGGGGCGGGATGACCAGCTGATGACGTCGACCCACGCCCAGGTCCAGTTCGCCGCTGAGTTCGTGACCTTGATGGTCGCCGCTTCCGGACTGGCCCTGGCGGTCCTGCGGTCCGAGCCCAATCGCGGGGCCCGCCGCCGGCCGGGCATCCGCCTGCTGGTGGCCGTGGGCTGCCTCATCACCGGGACCGCGGCGTTCCTGCACGGGTCGCTCCTCGTCAGCGAGAGCCCTCCCGTGGCGCTCAGCGTGGCCCGGTTGGTGGGGGCGGCCCTCCTGGGGTTCTGGGTGTTGGCGTGGCCCGGCGGGCGGGGCAGCGGTCTGTTGTTGCGGGGCGGCGTCGGCTGCTGGGCGGCCGCGGCCGTGGCCGAGCTGGCCCAGGCTTCGAACTGGGTCGTCGACGTCGTGTTGGTGGCGGGCAGCGTGGGCATCGGCTTGGCCTTGCTGGCCAACAGCCGGCACTCGATCGCGGCGCGGGTGGCGGCCAGCGGGGCGGCCACCGTGTTGCTGGTGGTCCTCGTACTGGCCGTGGCCCTGTCCGCGGTGATCTCGTCGTCGCTGCAGCGGGACGCCCTCAACCGGCTCAACTCCCGGGCCCAGACCGAGAGCGCCCAGGTTGGCGACACCGTCAACGCGGCCGGGAAGGACGCCCGGTTCATCGCCGCCTACCTGCAGGCGTACTTCAACACGGCCAACCCCAACCCGCTGATCACGTTCGCGTCGTCGTCGGCCGTCCCCGCTCGCCAAGCGATCCAATCCGTCCTGCGACTGGTGGCTGCGTACTACCCGGTGGGTGGGTTCGCCTACGCGAATCCCAGGGGTTCCAACCTGGCCGTGACCCTCGGGATCGATCCGACGTTTGCGGGGCAATTGGCTCGCGACCCGACGTTCGCCCACCTGCCGTGTAACGGGCAGCAGCCCGGGACGGTGTTCGTCTCCCCGGCCAGCGCGGCCGCGGCCGCGGCGTACCCCGTGTGCCTGTCGGGCACCAATCAGGTGTTGGGCACGGTGATCACCATCACGCCGCTCGGTGCGGCCTATCTCGACACCCGCCTCCCGATCGACCGTTCCGTAGCCTTGGCGTTGGTCACCCCGCAGTCGGTGTTGGCCACCGCCGGGCCGCAGCCGCCGAGACCGACCCTGGTGGCGTTCGCCGGCCAGCCGGACCACACCGCGGCGCGCGGCAGCAACTTCCTCGCCGCGGTCCCGGTCACTGTCGCCCACAGCTCGCCGCCCCTCGCCGTGGTGCTGTCGACGCCGACCACCACTGTCGTGTCCACGCAAAACCAGCTGTACCGCACCCTGTTCCTGATCGCCCTGGGCGGGACCGTCCTGGCGCTGGGGCTGGCGGCGTTTACCGGTGATCGGATCACCGCCGGCATCCGGCGCTTGACCCAGGTCGCCGACCGCATCCAAGGGGGCCAGACCTCCGAACGGTCCTACATCGCCGGCGACGACGAGGTGGCCACGCTGGGATCGACGTTCGACTCCATGATCGACTCCGTCGAGGAG
>DASXZS010000157.1:0-7895 GCA_036501785.1 Acidimicrobiales bacterium
GACCAGCGACTGTGGGTCGTCCGACCGAGAGAGGCACCGCAGCCCCTGACCCCCGCTCCGGCCACCCCTCGGGCCGACCGCTACGCCGACCCCGCGATCTCCCCCGACGGCCGGTGGGTCGTCTGCGTCCACGAACACCACGGAGCAGACGGCGTCGACAACGACCTGGTCGCCATCGCCCTCGAAGCCCCCGATCCGCCCCGCCAGGTGGCTGCGGGCCACGACTTCTTCGGCGCCCCGCGGCTGTCCCCCGACGGCACCCGGCTGGCCTGGGTGACCTGGGACCACCCGGACATGCCCTGGGATCACAGCCAGCTGTGGGTCGCCGACTTTGGCTCGGACGGCCAGATCGGCGAGCCCGCCCCAGTGGCCGGCGCACCCGGTGAGTCCGTCACCCAGCCGCGCTGGTCACCCGCCGGCGGCCTGCACTACGTGTCCGACCGGACCGGGTGGTGGAACCTCTACGACGAGGCGGGCACTGCCCTGTGCCCGCTGGCCGCGGAGTTCGGCCGGCCCGATTGGGTATTCGGCAACTGCACCTACGGGTTCCGGCCCGATGGCCAATTGGTGGCGGCGTGGGCGGACCGCGATGGCGACCACCTGGGCCTGATCGCCGATGGGGAGGCCGAGCCGCGCCCCCTCCCTTTTTCCAAGTACGAGGACGTGCAGCCGGTGGAGGGCGCGGTGATCGCCCTGGTCGCCTCCCCGACCGCCCCGGCGGCGGTGGTTCGCCACGACCTCGAGCGGGGCCAGACGCTGGTGCTGCGCCGCAGCAGGGAGGTACCGATCGAGGTCGACGCCATCTCCGTCCCCGAGGCGGTGGCGTTCCCGACCGGCGAGGGGGAAACGGCCCACGCCCTGTTGTACCCGCCGCGCCATCCGGAGATGGTCGGGCCGGCCGGTGAGCGGCCGCCGCTGATCGTGATGAGCCACGGCGGCCCCACGTCGCAGACCGCCGCGGTCTTCAACCTCGCCGTCCAGTACTGGACCAGCCGGGGCTTCGCGGTGGCCGACGTCGACTACCGGGGCAGCTCCGGATACGGCACGGCGTACCGCCGGCGCCTCAATGGGGCGTGGGGCCTCGTCGACGTCGAGGACTGCGCGGCGGTGGTCGGCTGGCTGGCGGCCCAGGGCCGGGCGGACGGGCGGCGGGCGGTGATCCGAGGCGGGAGCGCCGGCGGGTTCACCACCCTGGCGGCCCTGGCGTTTACCGACACCTTCGCGGCCGGCGCCAGCCTGTACGGCGTGGCCGATCTCGAACTGCTGGCCCGCGACACCCACAAGTTCGAGTCCCGCTACCTCGACGGCCTCGTCGGTCCGTGGCCGGAGGCCGCCGAGGAATACCAGCGCCGATCCCCCATCCACCACGTCGAGCAGATCACCTGCCCGCTCATCCTGTTCCAGGGGCTGGAGGACGCCGTGGTGCCGCCGGCGCAGTCGCAGCTGATGTTCGACGCCCTACGGGAGCGCGGTGTCCCCGTCGCCTACCTGGCGTTCGAAGGCGAGCAGCACGGGTTCCGCCAAGCCGCCACCATCGTGGCGGTGGCGGAGGCGGAGCTGGCCTTCTACGGCCGGGTGTTGGGCTTCACGCCGGACGGCGGGGCGGCCGCGCTGGACATCGCCAACGAGGCCCGGCTCAGTCCTCTAGCTTGAGGGCCTGCTTGGGGCAGCGCTGCACCGCTTCGAGCACCTTGGCCCGCAGGGCCTCCGGCGGGTTCTCCTGGAGGACGTACATGAAGTCGTCGTCACGCACTTCGAACACCTCGGGGGCGGCGGCCATGCACAAGGCGTTGCTCTCGCACAGGTCGTAATCGACCACTACTCGCATGGGCGTCACGATAGCGCCGCGGGCTGCGCCTGTCCTACGGTGGCGGCTATGGAACCTCTTGCTCTCCCCCCCATCGGTATCTGGACCGGCGCCCTCGACGCGGTACCGGCAGCCCAAGCCCAGGAGCTGGCTGCCGAGCTGGAATCGCTCGGCTATGGCGCCATCTGGCTGCCCGAGGTCGCCGGCCGCGACGTGATGGTCCACCTGGCCCTGCTGCTGTCGGCGACGGAGCGGTTGGTGGGCGCCACCGGCATCGCCAGCATCTGGGCCCGGGACGCGGTGACCATGACCGGAGGCGTCAAAGGATTGACCGAGGCGTTCCCCGAACGGGTCCTGCTCGGGCTCGGCGTCAGCCACCACACCCTCGTCGAGGGGTTGCGGGGCCACACCTACGAACCGCCGCTGGCGTCCATGCGCGCCTACCTGGAGGCCATGGACGCTTCGCCGTACTCGGCCTTCCGGCCCACCACGCCGGTGCACCGGGTGCTGGCCGCGCTCGGACCGAAGATGCTGGCGCTGTCGGCGGAGAAGACCGACGGGGCCCATTCGTACCTCGTCCCGCCCGAGCACACCGAGATGGCCCGGAAGGAGCTGGGAGCGGGTCCGTTGCTGTGCGCCGAGCAGGCGGTGCTGCTGGAGAGCGACCCGGACCGGGCCCGCCAGATCGGCCGGGCCCACACCAAGGTCTATGTGCGGCTGCCCAACTATCAGAACAACCTGCGCCGACTGGGCTACACCGACGAAGATTTCGCCGACGGCGGGAGTGACCGGGTGGTCGACGCCATCGTGGCGTGGGGTGACGAGCAGGTGATCCTGGACCGGGTCCGAGCCCATTTCGACGCCGGCGCGGACCACGTGTGCATCCAGGCCCTGACGGAGAGCCCCCGGGACGTGCCCGCCGAGCAGTGGCGGGTCCTGGCTCCGGCGCTGGGGGAGCTGGCCGCTTAAGCCAGCACCGAGGCCACGGCCGCCGACAACACGTCGAGGCCGTCGGCCAGCAGCGCCTCGTCGATGGTCAGGGGCGGGAGCAGCCGGACGACGTTGCCCCAGGTCCCGCAGGTGAGCACCACCACCCCTTGGGCGTGGCAAGCGGCGGCGATGGCCCCGGCCGCGGCCGCGTCCGGCCGGATGGTGCCGGGCTGCACCAGCTCCATGGCCTGCATGGCGCCCCGGCCCCGGACGTCACCGATAGCCTGGTGGTCGGCCTGCAGGACCGCCAGGCGGTCGGCCACCACCTCGCCGATGCGCTGGGCGCGGGCGGCCAGGTCCAGCTCTGTCATGGTGTCGATGGCGGCCACCGCCGCGGCGCAAGCCACCGGGTTGCCGCCGTAGGTGCCGCCCAGCCCGCCGGCGTGGACGTGGCCCATGACGTCGGCCCGGCCGGTGACGGCCGCCAGCGGCATGCCGCCGGCGAGGCCCTTGGCGGTGGTGATCAGGTCGGGCACCACGGCTTCGTGCTCGCAGGCGAACCAGGCCCCGGTGCGGCAGAACCCGGTCTGGATCTCGTCGGCGACAAGCAGGACGTCGTGGAGCCGGCACCAGGCGGCCAGGGCCGGCAGGAAGCCGGGGGCCGGCACCACGAAGCCGCCCTCGCCCTGGACCGGCTCGATCAGGACGCAGGCCACGTTGGCTGCGCCCACCTGCTTGTCGATCAGCTCCACGGCGCGCCCTGCGGCCGCCTCGCCGGTCAGCCCGGGCGGGTCCCGGAACGGGTAGGACATGGGGACCCGGTACACCTCGGGCGCGAAGGGCCCGAAGCCGTCCTTGTAGGGCATGTTCTTCGCCGTGAGGGCCATGGTCAGGTTGGTCCGGCCGTGGTAGGCGTGATCGAAGACGACTACGGCCTGGCGGCCGGTGGCGTGCCGGGCGATCTTGACCGCGTTCTCGACCGCCTCGGCCCCGGAGTTGAACAGCGCCGAGGTCTTGGCGAACCCACCGGGGATGAGGGCGTTGAGGCGCTCGCAGACGGCCAAGTAGCCCTCGTAGGGGGCGACCATGAAGCAGGTGTGGGTGAACCGGCCGACCTGGTCACGGACGGCGTCGATCACCGCGGGTACGGCGTGTCCGATGCTGGTCACCGCGATCCCTGACCCCAGGTCGATCCACGAGTTGCCGTCGACGTCGATCAGCACCGCCCCTTCGCCGCGCTCCATGTACACGGGCAGCACCGAGCTGACGCCCGGCGCCACGGCCACGTCCCGCCGGCCGGCCAGGGCCCGCGACCTGGGTCCGGGGATCGGGGTGACGAGGTGCCGTTGTTGCGCGATCGCGGTGACGATGGGCGCCATGGTCGAGACGATACGCCCGTGGGCGCGGTCAGGCGGTCAGGCGGACGGGCGGTACTGGGTGTCGTTGAAGGTGCGCAGGACCGGTCCGGGCCGGTCGGCCGCTGACCCTCGCGACGCCGCCCGGCCCGGCCGGCCCGGTCCGACGCACGTCACCGAGGCGACGTCGACGAACATCCGCCACACCGCCTCATCGCCGACACCCAGGGCCCACGCCACCGCCGCTTTGAGCGGCGACACGTGGGTGACCACCACCACGTCGCGTGCGGCCGCCTCCGCCCACAGGTCGTCGCAGGCGGCGCGCACGCGGACCCCGACCGCAGCCAGGGACTCGCCCCCTTCCGGCACGTACCCGATGTCGCCGCCCCACTGCCGCCACAGGTCCGGCACGGCCTCGAGCTCCTGGCCGTCGTAGATGCCGTAGTCGATCTCCGCCCACCGCTCGTCGACGGTCACCGGCGGGCCCAGCGCCGCGGCGGTGTCGCGAGCTCGGAGCAAGGGGCTGCACACGATGCGGTGGGCGCCGTGCAACTGCGGCGACGTGCCCAGGGCTTTGGCTTGGCGCCGGCCCAGTTCGTCGAGGGGTACGTCGAGTCGTCCCAGCAACCGCCTAGATGCGTTGTGGGGGGTGCGCCCGTGACGGACCAGCAGCAGCACGGCCGCTGAGGCTACTCGGCGCCTCCGACCAGGACTGGCGCGATCGGTTGGTCGCAGGGCGCGGCCGGTTCGGCCGTCCCGGCCTCGGCGGGCTCGCCCGCCCCGGGCGCACCAGGCCCTTCCGCGGCGAGCCGGCGCTGCCAGGCCAGGCGGCCGTACACCGCGGCAGCCAGGGCCGCGACTCCGCCCATCCCCAGGCCGTACCTGGCGCCCAGGCTGCCCCCGACGAAGCCGACGAGCGGCCCGCCGATGGGGGTGGAGCCCAAGAAGGCGACCGACCACAGCGACATGACCCGGCCCCGCATGGCTGGGTCCGCGGTCAGCTGCAAGGTGGTGTTGCCCAGGGAGAGAAAGGTCACCGAGCAAGCCCCGACCAGCAGGAGGACGACGGCTTCGACGGCGAGTGACGGCGCCACCGCGGCCGCCAGCACCGCCACTCCGAACACCAGCGCGGTCCTGATGAAACGCCCCGGCCCGCCCCGTTTGCGGCCCGCGGCGATGAGCCCGCCGACGACGGCGCCGACACCCATGCAGCCGGTGAGGAAACCGTAGGTCCGAGAGTCACCGTGGAAGGTGCTGCCGGCGATGAGCGGGAGGGTGGTCTGGAACTCGTAGGTGAGGCACCCGACCACGGCCATCATGATGAGGGCGTCGCGCAGCACGGGCGTCCGGCCCACGTAGCGGAAGCCCGCCCGTATCTGCCCTCGGGCGCGCGGCGCGCGCGGTGCGGGGAACAGCTCGTCTTTGTGGATGGCCCGCAGGGAGAGCAGCACGAAGCCAAAGGACAGGCCGTTGATCAGGAAGCACCACCCGCTGCCGACCGTGGCGATGAGCACGCCGGCCACAGCGGGACCGATGGCCCGGGCCACGTTGACCATGACCGAGTTGAGGGTCACCGCGTTGACGAGCTCGTCCATCCCGACCATCTCGGCCACGAAGGTCTGGCGGGTGGGGTTGTCGACGGTGTTGATGAAGCCCAGCGAGGCCGCGATCGCGAATAGCTCCCACAGCTGCAGGTGACCGCTCAGCTCCAAGCCGGCCAGCACCAGGGCCTGCACACCCGCGAGGGCCTGGGTGTACATGAGGATGCGGTACTTCCCGAAGCGGTCGGCGATGGTGCCGCCCACAGGTCCGAGCAGCAGGATGGGAAGCGTCTGCAGGGCGACGATGAGGCCCACGTCGAACCCCGAGTGGGTCCGGGTGTACACCAGCCAGGACTGGGTCACGCTTTGTATCCAAGTCCCCACCATCGACATGCTCTGGCCCGCGAAATAGACGCGGTAGTTGCGATTGCGCAGGGAGGAGAAGGTTCTTCGGAGGGCCGGTCTCATTAGCTCTGCTAACGAAGTATATCAGGGCCCGACTTCTGGCTCCCCTCCTTTCCCGGATGCCACCCGGACCAGGATGCGCCCGCACTGCTCGCACGTCACCACCTCATCCGGCGGCAAATGGCGGATGCGATCGAGCTCCATGGATGGAAGAGTCAGATGGCATCCGTCGCAGTGGCTGCCAACCAGGCGGGCCACGGCCACCCCGTCGAGGCGGGCCCGGAGGCGCTCGTAGGCGGCCAAGGCGTCCGCGGGGACGGCCGCAGCCGACTCCTCTCGCAGGCGATCCAGGCGAGCCAACTCGTCGTCGACAGTGGCTGCCGCGGCCGCCAGGGCGCCGGTCAGGGTGCGGCGGCGCTCGTCCAGGGCCTCGCGCTGGGCCGCGGCGTCCACCAACCCGGCGTCGAGGGGTTCGCGCTGCTCCATCAGCTCCAGCACCTGGTCCTCGAGGCCCGAGGCCCGGGCCTTGAGGGTATCGACGTCGGCGGCGAGGGCTTGCAGCTCCCGAGAGGCGCTGACCTCGCCACCGTACAGCCGGCGGTTGACCGCGGCGGCCCGCTCCTCGGTGGCGGCCAGTTCGGCTTCGATGGCGGCCTGACGGGCCGCGATCTCGTCGCGGGTGGCGGTGACGGCCCCGATGGTGGTGTCCAACTCGGCCGCCTGGCGGTCGATGGCCGCGAGTTCGGCGCGCTCGGGGAGATGAGCTCCCCGGTGCCGGACCTGGTCGCGAGCGGTGTCGAGATCCTGGAGGGCCAGCAGGGCGTCGAGGTCGCTCACGGGCGGCGGCCCCGACCGGGCCCGCTGGTTGGCGGTGTCGAGCCCGGGGTCGACGTCGGCGTGGTCAGCGTGCTGACGGGAGGCGGGACGACCACCGGCGGGGCCGTGTACGCATAGTTGTGATCGAGGACGTCGTCTTGGACCAGCGACGGGGAGGTGATGTACTTCGGGTAGGGCAAAAGGGCGTAGTTGGGTGGGGTGAAGTTGAGGACCGGCTGATTCGCCAGTGCCAAGTTCATGAAGTCGTGCCAGGTGTGGGCCGGCACGGTGCCGCCGTAGACCTCGCCGACGCCAATCACTCCGTACATCGGGACCTCGCCCTGCAGGTTGCCCATCCACACCGTGGTCTCCAATTGCGGGGTGAACCCGTTGAACCAGGCGTCCACGCTATCGGTGGTAGTGCCCGTCTTGCCGGCTACTTCGCGGTACGGCAGGGCGGCTTCGGTGGCGGTGCCGTACTGCACCACGGCGCGCAGCGCCACGGTGGCTTCCTCGGCGACCTGGGCCGAGAACACCTGGTGGCCCGGGTCGCCGCCCGCGTAGATGGTCGCACCCGTGCGGTCCACGATGTGGTCGACGAAGCTGGGCTTGTGGTACACGCCGCCGTCGGCGACGGTCGCGTAAGCCGCGGCCATCTCGATCGGTCGCACCGCGTCTGCCCCGAGCACCATGGCCGGGACGACCTGGAGGTTCTCGGTCACCCCGAGGGCCTTGGCCATGTTGGCCACGTTCTGCAAACCGACCTCGTGGGCCAGCCGCAGGTAGGCGCAGTTGATCGAGCTGGCCGTGGCGCTGACGAGGTTGACGACGCCCGCCGGGGCGTCATTGACCGCCGGGTGTTGGACGAAGCCGATGTTGCCGGGGAAGGCAATAGCGCAAGGTGACTGGCCGTCGACCGTGTCGAAGACCGAATCGCCCTGGGCCAGCGCGCTCAGCAGGGTGAACAACTTGAAGCCGGAGCCGGGCTGGCGGGCACCCTGGGTCACGATGTTGAATTTGTTGACCTGCGTTCCGGCCCCA
>DASXZS010000158.1:0-9999 GCA_036501785.1 Acidimicrobiales bacterium
CGCCACTCCGGAGGGTCGTTCGTTGCTGCCGACACATGGATTGCAGACAGTGGGGGTGCTGCTGGTGCTCAAGGCCTTCTCGGCTGGGTGTAGCGCCCTGACGGGGGTGGAAGCCATCGCCAACGGCGTGCCGCTTTTCAAGCAACCGAGGGCGGTTCGCGCCAAACGCACCGAAATGCTGCTCGGTCTCATCTTGGGCTTGATGTTGTTGGGGCTGGCGGTGCTGGCCCGGCGCTGGAACGTGGGCCCCCGTAGCGGTCAGACGGTACTCAGCCAGATCATGGCCATAGCGGTCGGTCGGCACTGGGCCTACTACGTGGTCTCGCTCACCATCACGCTGGTGTTGGCCCTGGCGGCCAACACCTCCTTCGGCGGGCTTCCAGTCCTAGCCAGCCTGCTGTCCCGCGATGACTACCTGCCGCACCTGTTCTCGCTGCGCGGCGACCGCCAGGTGTTCGCCAACGGCATCTGGGCCCTGTCGATCCTGTCCGCGGCGCTCCTGATCGCGGTGAAGGGCAACACCAACACCTTGATCCCGTTGTTCGCCATCGGCGTGTTCACCGGATTCACCCTGTCCCAGAGCGGGCTGGTAGTCCACTGGTGGCGGACCCGGCCCGCGAGCTGGCGGCACCGGGCGGCCATCAACGGGGTGGGCGCGCTCATCACCGCGGTAGCCACGGTGGTCTTCCTTTTCACCAAGTTCACCGCAGGCGCCTGGGTGGTGGTCGTCGCTGTGCCCTTCTTCGTGGGCCTGTTCCTTCGGATCCACGCCTACTACGAGCGAGCCGCGCGCGACCTGGGCCTCGGTTCGGTGCCGCCGCCGCCCCGCCCGAAGGCCTGCATCGTGATCGTCCCGGTGACCGCGGTGTCGCGCCTGACCGCCCACGCCATTTCGGAGGCCATGTGCATGAGCGCCGAAGTGTTGGCCGTCCACGTCGCGCTTGAATCCGGGGACGAGGGCGACGCCCAGAAGACGTCCGTCGAGCAGGAGTGGGCCGACTGGAATCCCGGCGTCCCGCTGCGTGTCCTGCGCACGGAGTACGCCTCGGTGGTGGACCCCATCGTCGCCTTGATCGACGAGCTGCGGGAGGAGCGCCGCGAGCAGATCGTCGTGCTCATCCCGGTCGTGGTGCCGGCGCGCGTCCGCTACCGGTTGCTCCACAACCAGATCGACCTGGTGCTCTCGGCCGCCTTGCGCAGCCGCACTGACGTAGTCGTGGCCCGTGTTGGCATGCCCCTCGAAACCCACCTGCACCTGCGCCGGACGATCGAGCCGCATCCCCGGTAGCGTCTGGCTGCACGATCACCACACGATCACCGCAGGGGCCGGCGGCGCCGCCAGGCGCTGGCGATCGGCGGCGGCAGGTAGCCGGCGTCGGCCCAGCTGAAGTTGGTCCCGGGCGGGACGATCTCGTCGATGCCATCCAGGATCTCGTCGGTCAGCCGGACATCGACGGCGCCGAGCTGGCTGTCGAGGTGCTCCCGGGTGCGGGGCCCGATGATGGCCGAGCTGACGGCGGGATGGCGGATGACGAACGCCAGGGCCAGATGGATGAGGCTCAGCCCGCTCTTCTCGGCCAGCACGGCCAGGGCGTCGGCCGCTTCCAGCTTCCTCTGGTTCTCCGGTTTGGACACGTCGTAGCGGTCGGGGATGCGGGCGGACCGCCGGCTGCCCAGGTTGTCGGCGCCCAGGCGCCACTTGCCCGACAGCCAGCCGCCGGCAAGTGGGCTCCAGGGGATGACGCCCATGCCGTAGTGCTGGAGGGTCGGCAGGATCTCGGCCTCAACGCCGCGCACCAGCATGGAGTACGGCGGCTGCTCGCACACGAACCGTTCCCGTTGGCGCCGTTCCGCCACCCATTGGGCCTCCACGATCGACGAGGCCGGGAACGTGGACGTGCCCAGATAACGGACCTTGCCCTGGTGTACCAGGTCGGTCAGCGCGCCCAGGGTGTCGTCGATGTCGGTGTCCGGCTCGGGCCGGTGCACCTGGTACAGGTCGAGATAGTCGGTGCCGAGCCGGCGCAGGCTGTCCTCGCACGCCCGCATGATCCAGCGCCGGGAGTTGCCGGCCATGTTGGGATCGGTGCCCATGGTGCCGTGGAACTTGGTGGCCAGCACCACCTGGTCCCGGCGCCCGTGGAGGGCCTTGCCGACAATGGTCTCGGACTCGCCGGCCGAGTACACGTCCGCGGTGTCGATGAAGTTGATGCCGGCGTCCAGGGCGGCGTGGACGATGGAGATGGAGTCGTCGTGGTCCGGGTTGCCCCAGCCTCCGAACATCATGGCGCCCAGGCACAACGGGCTGACTTTGAGGCCGGTCCGGCCGAGGGATCGATAGTTCATACCGGCGACACTAACGACCGTAGTGACCGCCCGGCTAGAGCCCGGCCGGGAAGATGACGCACCAACGCCGCCGGCCCCTTGACCTCAAGCAACCTTGAGGTCGTAGCGTTCTGAGCCACGCCGACGAAGGAGGAGCACACATGCCGGACCGTATCCGGGTGGGCGGTCGCGATGAGCTGATCGCCAAGGGCCAGGTGGCCACCAAGATCGGATCCCAGCCCGTCTGCGTCTTTTGGTCCGAGGGCCACGCCTACGCCGTCGACGATCGCTGCCCCCACATGGGGTTTCCCCTGCACCGGGGCACGGTGGAGAACGGCCTGCTCACCTGCCACTGGCACCACGCCCGCTTCGATCTGGAGTCCGGGGGGACGCTCGATCCCTTCGCCGACGACGTGCGGGCCTACCCCGTGGAACTCGACGGCAACGATGTGATAGTCGTCGTGGAGCCGCCGGGCGACCGGGTCGCCCATTATCTGCGCCGACTGGATGAAGGGCTCGAGCAGGGGCTGACCCTCGTCACGACCAAGGCCGTCCTTGGCCTTTTCGAAGAGTTGGGCCCAACCGAGGCCACCGCCCGCGTGGTCGGGGCCGGCGTCGACTTCGGCACCCGGTACCGGGCCCCAGGCTGGGGATCCGGGCTCACCGTGCTCACGGCCATGGCGAACGTGCTCGACGCCCTCGACCCCGAGGATCGGGTACTGGCTCTGGTGCACGGCCTGGCTTTCGTGTCCCGCGACACGCGCGGCCATCCGCCCCACTTCGCCCTCGAGCCACTGGGCATGGCCGTGTCGCCCGACCGCCTGCTCAGCTGGTACCGGCGCTTCGTCGACACCCGCGGCGCCGATGCCGCGGAACGCACCCTGACCAGCGCCGTCCGCTCTGGGCTCCCGCCCAGTGACCTGGCCGCGATCATGGGCGCAGCCGCCACGGACCACGTGTACCTCGACGGGGGGCACACCATCGATTTCATCAACAAGGCTTTCGAGGTACTGGGGCACCTGGGTTGGGACCACGCCGGCGAGGTCCTCCCGACGCTGGCCCACCAGACCGCCGGCGCGTCTCGGGCCGAGGAGTCCGGGGCGTGGCGTCATCCCGACGATCTGGTCGGGCTCCTGGCTCGCGCCGAGGTCGAGCTGCCGGGCCGCCGGGCGGCCGCGCCCGCCCGCCGCTTCGAGGGCGGCGAGGACGTGGACGCCCTGGCCTGGGTGATCCTGGGCGACGATCCCGCCGAGATCGTCACCGCCCTCGACCGCGCCGTCGACGCCGGCGCTACGGCGGAGGAGCTGGCCCGGGCGGTGGCCTACGCCGCCGCCCTCCGGGTGACCCGCTTCCACACCCAGAATGACCACGGCGACTGGGACGTCGTCCACCATGCCTTCACTTCCGCGAACGCGGTCCATCACCTGGTCGGGTTGTCGGCTGTGCCCGACCTGTGGCGGGGCATCTATCACGGCGCCCTCAAGGTCTTCTTGGACCGGTTCCTCAACGTGCCCGCCGCCCCCTTGCCTGGTCGTTACGCGGAGTTGCCGTCTCCTCTCGACCTGGGCGCCCTCCAGGCCTGCTGGGACCAGCAGGACCGGGTCGACGACGCCGGTGCGATCGTCTACGGCTGGCTCCGAGGCGGCAGAAGCCGGGGCGAGGTGCTGGCTGCCCTCGGGTCGGCGTTGCTCCACGAGGACGCCGAGTTCCATTCGTTCCAGATGTACGAAGCTGCCGTCCGCCAGTCGGCCGCCTGGCCGGAAGGCTCCGAGCAGGCCGCCCTCATCCTCGCCGGCACCGCCCGCTTCTTGGCCGCCCACACTCCGACCCGTCGCGAGCTCCCCCAAGTGGTGCGCATCGCCACCCGGTTGCGGCGGGGGGAGCCGCTGTACGAGATGGCGGACGACGAAGCCGGCTGACCCGACGCCCGGCCCACGCCTGCCCTCCCGGCCGATAGAAGTCAGTTGTATATCACTGGTGACATACAACTGACTTCTATCGCGGCTGGCCCGGCGGATACTGGTCAGAAGGGACCGGGCTACGCCGGCGCCGGCGGATCGAACGCCGCGATGACCCGCCCGAACCGTTCGAGCGCCCCCGGCGCGAACAGGTCGGGCAGGGCCACGATGGCGGTGTGCACGCCGGCCTCGGCCAGCTGCCGGTAGCGGCCGATCTGGTCGTCGACGAGGCCGGCGCCCAACCGTTCGGTCGTGTGTTCGGGGGTGGTGGCGTTGGACCCCAGCCGTTCCACGGCGGCGGCCACCTCTCGGCGAGAGTCCGCCACGACCGCGGTGGACAGATGGGTTACCCGCACTTCGGCCGGGTCCCGGCCGATCTCCTCGCAGTGGCGTTCGAGGATTGACCGTTTGCGGGCGACGGTCGCCGGGTCGCCGAACACGTTGCAGGCGTCGGCGAAGCGGGCGGCGAGGCGCAGGGTCTTCTTTTCACCAGAGCCTCCTAGCAGGATCGGGACATTGGCCTGCACCGGTCTCGGATAGCAAATGGTCTCGGGGACATCGAGCACCTGACCTTTGAATGGCGGCGACCCGGCGCCCCACATCACGGGCAGCAGCTGCAGGGTGTCCTCCAACAGGGCGTAGCGCTCCCCGGTCCGGGGAAAGGTCCAGCCGTAGAGGTCGTGCTCCCACTTCCACCACGCCAACCCCAGGCCGCAGACAGCGCGGCCGTTGCTGAGCACGTCGAGGGTGGCCACGATCTTGGCCAGGTGGGCCGGGTTGCGCAGAGTCACCCCGGTCACCAGGGTGCCGAGGCGGGCGGTGCGGGTGTGTGCGGCCAGCCAGGCCAGGGTGGTCCAGCTTTCGGGCATGTCCTCCCACGGCCGCCCCACCTGCGGGATCTGCACCACGTGGTCCATGACCCACAGGCTGGTGAAGCCCACCGCCTCGGCCAGGGCGGCGGTCTCGGCCAGCCGCTCGTCGAACCGTCCCCCCGGGCCGGCGAACGACGACAGCTGCAGTCCGAACCGGAGCCCGATGGGCTGGCTCCGCTGCCGGCCGGCGGCATCCGGGGCGGCGACGAGCTCGGCCGGGACGACGTCGACGGGCTCCGGCCGGTGTACACCGTCGAAGCCCTCGCCGTCGATGTGGCTGGCCACCTGGTCTCGGGCGGCGACCTGCCCGGCCAGCACCTTGGTCGGCACCGCCCGGGCCCGGGTGCGGTTGCGAGCCCGGCACACCTCCGCGGGGGTGTCGAACAGCACGGCGTGGCTCGGCACCCCGTGCTGGCGGGCCACCTCGCGATAGGTAGCCCGCCGGTCGGGATCGAGACCGACGGTGTCGACGACCGTCAGCAGACGGCGGGCCAGCCGGCGGGCCAGGATGAGGTCGAGGACCTCGAAGGCGTCGGCGCCGGCCCGCTGGTCGTGCTCGGAGACGCCGACCGCGGCCCGAAGGGCGTCCGAGGACACGATCTGCTCGGGGCGGAAGTTCTCGGTCGCCCAGTGCGACTTGCCGGCACCTGACGGGCCGACGAGCACGACGAGGCAGGCGGACGGGAGGCGCACGGCGGTGCTCTGGGTCAGGCCGGCGTCACGAGGTCTGTGATCGAGCCCGGGCGAGCACCCCGGCCCGGCGCCGTTCCACCTCGGCGGGGTCGAAATGATCACCGCGCCAGGTCTCGGAGACCCGCCGCTCGATCAGGAGTCCCTCGGCGGCCGTGGTGAGCGCGGTCTCCTTGTAGGAGGCCAGGAGGGCGGCCACCCCGTCGGGGTCGTTGGAGGCGATGTCGCGCGCCAGGCGGACGGCGGTCGGGAGGAGCTCGTGGTGGGGAACCACGTGGCCGACCAGGCCGAGGGCGTGGGCTTCGGCGGCGTCGACGAAGTTGCCGGTGAGGCTCATCTCCTTGGCCCGGCGCAGCCCGATGGCCTGGGGCAGCAGGACCGTGAGCCCCCACCCGGGCACGACCCCGACTCGGGCGTGGGTGTCCGCGAACCGGGCTCTCTCGGAGGCGACGAGGAAGTCGCACTGCAGCGCCACTTCGAGGCCACCGGTGACGGCCGGTCCGTTGATGGCCCCGATGACCGGCTTGGTGATGACCGGCCACGGGGCCCGGGTGGTGCGCTCGGCCCCGGCCCCGGCCCCGGCCCCGCCGGCGGGCCACTCGCCGGCGCCCAGGTTGGCCCCGGTCGACCCCAGCTCCTTGAGGTCCAGACCGGCGCAGAAGGCCGGGTCGGCCCCGGTCAGCACGATGGCCCGGACCCGTTCGTCGCCGTCCGCGGCGATGAGCGCCTGCGGCATGGCTGCCAGCAGCTCGCTGTTGAGGGCGTTGCGGGCTTCGGGCCGGTTGAGGGTGATGGTGGCTACCCCTTCGGCGAAGTCGCTGAGAATGACGGGCGTGGTGCTCATAGGTATTGACCTCCTGACCGGAGGGTACGCGAGGCGGGCGCCCATGGGCACCCGCTGGAACGAGTGTTATCGTCCGCGGCTGGCGAGTACCACCTGTGACGGGTACGCGCCGTTGACGACGCCCCGGCCGGCACTATGGTCTGCTACGGGAGGCAAGTACGGGAGGCAAGTGAAGGTGCGCTACGTCGACGGCCCCACCTCTGAGGCGGAGATCTACGTGGCCGCCCCGCCGGACCGGGTGTGGGCGTTGGTGACCGACATCGAGCTTCCGGCCCGCTTCTCCAACGAGTTCTGCGGGGCGGAGTGGGTCGGCGAGCGGCCGGGCCCGGCCGTCGGCGCCGCCTTTCGGGGCCGCAACCAGCATCCCGCCATCGGGGCCTGGGAGAGCACCAGCGTGGTGGTGGCGTGCGAAGCGGGCCGGGTGTTCGGGTGGGACGTTCAGGGCTATGGCGGGGTGGCCGCCTCGTGGCGGTTCGAGCTGGAACCGGAAGGTGATGGGACCCGCCTCCGCCACCGGGCTCGCATGGGTCCCGCCCGGTCCGGCCTGACAGCCGCCATCGAGGCCCGTCCCGACAAGGAGGAGCGCATCATCGAACGGCGCCTCGAGGAATGGCACACCAACCTGGAAGCGACCATCCGAGGCATCAAGCAGGTGGCCGAGACCCCTAGTAGCTGACGGCCCAACGTCCAGCTGACGGCCCAACGTTCGCCTAGTTGAGGGCCATGGCCGCGTGCAGGGCGATGCCGGTGGCCAGCGCCGGTTCGTCGATGAGCATGCGGTTGGAGTGGTTGGGAGCCGGGTGTCTCACCCCTGGAGGCCCGGCGCCGAGGAAGGCCATGGACCCCGGTACCTCCTGGAGCACGTAGGACCAGTCCTCGGCGCCCATCACCGGTGTGGGCATCCGGATCACCCGGTCGGGGCCGATGAGGTCCCGGGCGATGGAGAGGGTCCGGGCCGCGGCGGTGTCGTCGTTGATGGTGACGGGGTAGTGGCTGTCGGCGATGATCTCGACCGCGGCCTGGCAGCGGTGGGCGGCGGCCACGTGCTCGGCGACCCGCAGCAGGCCGGTGACGGCCAGGTCGCGCGACGCATCCGACACCGAACGGATGGTGCCTTCGCACGTCACCGACTCGGGGATGACGTTGAAGGCGGTGCCGGCGACGATACGCGTCACTGTCACCACCACCGGGTCGAAGGCGGGCACCACCCGGGTGACCATCGACTGCAGCGCGGTCACGATCTCGCAGGCCACGGGGACGGGGTCGGTGGCGTCGTGGGGCATGGAGGCGTGCCCGCCCCGACCGGTCACGATGATGCGGAACTCGTCGCAGGACGCCAGCATGGGGCCGGGCCGGCAGGCCACCACCCCGGAGGGGAGGTTGGGGGTCAGGTGGAGGGCGAAGGCTCGGTCGATGCGGCCGTGAGCGGCGAGCAGTCCCTCATCGAGCATGATGCGGGCCCCTCCATGCCCTTC
This sequence comes from Acidimicrobiales bacterium, assembly GCA_036501785.1. Taxonomy (GTDB): domain Bacteria; phylum Actinomycetota; class Acidimicrobiia; order Acidimicrobiales; family Palsa-688; genus PALSA-693. The sequence continues at coordinate 8,165 of DASXZS010000158.1, forward strand.
CTCGCCGGGTTGGAACATGAGGACGACCCGCCCCAACTCGGTGCGATGATCAGCCAGGACCCGGGCGGCGCCCACCAGCATGGCCACGTGGCCGTCGTGGCCGCAGGCGTGCATCTTGCCGTCGACTCCGGAGGCGAAGTCGAGGCCGGTGTCCTCGGGCATCTCGAGGGCGTCCATGTCCGCCCGCAACAGGGTGGTCGGTCCGGGCCGGTCGCCCTGCAGGACCGCCACCACCGAGGTGGTCGCGGTGCCGGTGCTCAGCTCCAGCCCGAGCCCGTCCAACCCATCGAGCACCGCCTCCTGGGTCACGGGCAGGTCCAGCCCGGTTTCGGGGTGGGCGTGGATGCGCCGGCGCAACGCCACCACGGCGTCCAGGCGCCGGCTGGCCTCGGCCACCAACTCCCGGTGGATCGGCGGAGGCGGCGGTTGGGTCGGGTCGCCGGGCGAGCCGGGTTCGCTCATGGGATGGCTCCTCCTTCGGCTCCTTCGGCCGATTGCGGCGGGCGTCGCTGGGGCCGAGCGTACGCCGTCCCGCCCCCGGGACGACGGTCCGGCGGGTCGGGCCCGGCTGGGTCCGACGCCATCTCAGCTCAGATACTGCCCTTCGTAGGCGCCGGCCAGATCGTGCAGGGCCCGCCTGGCGTCGCCCTCGAACGACGAACCGTGCATCAAGGCCAGCGTCCGCGGTTCGAGGTCCCCGAGTCGGCGCATGACGGCGGCGGTGTCGGGTGCCAGGCAGGACGCCCGGAAGACGGCCTCGGCTTCCATGGCCGGTCCCACGATGTCGTGATCGGTAAGGGCGGGCCCGTTGCCAAAGTGCGTGAACAGGTCCCCGCACAGCAGCGTCCCCGTGGTCTCCTCATACAGGACCCGGGCTTCCCAGGCGTGCGGGACATGCGGGGTATCGATGTGGCGCACGACTTTGCCGCCCAGGTCCATGGTCTCGCCGTCGGCGAGCGGGCGGGGTGGCCGGTCGCACAGGTCGTTGAGGGAGACCAGGCAGCCGGTCAGCCCGTGGGCGACCTGGGCGTCTGGGGCGGCGGCGAGCCACTCGTTCATGGCCCCGCACTCATCGGCCTCGACGTGCCCGAACGTCACCCAGCGCAGCCGTTCGACCGGCACGATGCCGGCCACCGCCTCGGACACCAGCGGGAACATGTGTCGCAGCCCGGTGTGGAACAGCAGCGGCTCATCGGCGTTGATCAGGAACTGGTTGAAGGTGAACCCTGCGGGCGGGGCGATCTCGTCGACCCAGGTGGAGATGCGGTAGATGCCGTTGGCGATCTCATCGACCGAGGTTTCCATGTGGCCCCTTCTTCGGCGCTCGAGTAGGCGGCAGTCGCGCCGCACACACCGAGATCATGGCCGGTCCCGACCGGCCGTGCCGGATCCGTCGGCGGGAGCGCTCAGCCCACAGCCTCAGCCGAGGCCGCCAGCGCGGGGGTCCCGGCCTCGACCGCCGGCACCAGCTCCGGCCGGGTCGCCGGGCCCAGCAGGATGGACACGGCGCCGGACAGGGCGGCCATCGTCCCGGCGAAGAGCCACAGATGGCGGAACCCGGTGAGGGCGGCCGCGGCAGTCAAGGGAGTACCCAGGATGGCGACGAGCAGGGCCACGCCGATGGACCCGCCGACCTGGCGGGCGGTCTGGTTGACGGCGCTGCCGACGGCGAAGCGGTCCCCCGGCAGGCTCGACACCGCGGCCGCACTCATCACCGGGAAGGTCAGGCCGATCCCCAGGCCGGCCAGAACGCCGCCGGGTAGCCAGCGGGCCCAAAACTCCGGATGGAGGCCGATCAAGGTGGCGTACCAGACCAGCCCGCCGGCGAACACCAC
>DASXZS010000159.1:0-4309 GCA_036501785.1 Acidimicrobiales bacterium
GGCGGACCCGCAGGGCGGGGAGCTCCGGGTCCGGCCCGTCCTCGGCGTCGAAGGCGGCATGCAACAACGGGGCGAAGTGCTCGATATCAGGGCACATGACGATGATGTGGCGCGGCTCCAAGGTGGGGTCTCCGGCCAGCAGGTGCAAGATGGCGTCCCGCATAACCTCCACCTGGCGCGACCGCCCGTGACACGAGTGAATCCGCAGGCTGGCGTCCGCGGCGTCGAGCGAAAGGCGCGGAGAGGGCGGCCGGTCCGCCCGGATGTCGGCCTGGATCCGGGCCAGCAGCGACGCGCCCTGCTCCCCGACCGGTCGGTGCTGGCCAGGTGACGCGCCCCGCGCCGCCAGCACCAGTTGCATCTCACGGGCGTCGCGACCCCACGAGCGCAGGAGCGGGTTGGCGGGAAGGGCGGCGGTCGGGTCGGCGCGCCGCCGCAGCCCGGCGGCGGGATGGGGCTGGCGGGCCGCCACCTCGTCCCACAGGGCGCCCGACGGATGGAGGAGAAAGAGGTGCACGTCGCGGGCTTGAGCGACGGCGTGCAGTACCGTCAGCTGGCTGGCCGGGAGCCGGGTGAGGCCGAACAGCGACAGGCGCACCGGGAGATCCAGGAGCTGGGGCTCGGCAACCAACCGATCCGAGGCGGCTTGGAGTCGCTCCGCCGGGCTGGGCACGCCGATGCGCTGGCGGAGCCGGCGCCACAGTTCGGCCTGCCACGACTCGGCCCCCGGGTCCGCGCTCGCCCAGGCCCGGATCAGCTCCGGGCGGTGCACGCCGTAGTGGTCGTACAGGTCGGCCAGATGGCGCACCGTGGCAAAGCGTCGCACCGGCGCGGCCGGGCCCGGAGGTGACGCCGTCCGCAGGTGGGCGGCCAGGGCACCGAGGAAGGACTCGTCCAGGTGGGCGTCGACCAGCTCCAGCAACGGCCACACGGACCGCTCGGGCGGCCACGGATCGGCGGCCGGATCGAGTCCACTGGCGCGGGCGGTGGCCCCACTGACCAGGGTGCCGGGGAACGGAAAGGCGAAATTGGCGCAGACCCCGTCGCTCCGGCCGGTGGCCGTCCCCAAGCGGTGCGAGAGCCGCTGCGCCAGCCACCGCTCCACACCCCGCGTCGGCACCGCCACCACCTCGGCAGCCATGGGGTCCTCGAGGGGGTCGGCCAGCACGTCGCCGAGAATCTCGACGAGGCGGTCCGCCCGCTCGGATCGGTGCACGTACAGCATCGTCAGCTCGTTCCCACCCGGCCCAGGCTACGGACCCGGTGAGACGAGGACGACTATGCCGGCGGTCCCAAGGTTGCGGCCGCCGGCCTCGAGGTGCTCCGGCTCGGTGATGGCCCGCCACACCTTCTCGGGTGAATGCTCAAGTGGCGTTCCAGGTCGTCGAGGCGGGACGTCCACATGGCCCGGTACGGGGCGAGCCAGGACTCCAGCTCCCTCAGCGGGTCAGGCCGCACCAGGCTGGGCTGTCCCGCTCGCCGGGACGGGTCCGAGAGAGCGGCGGCGGTCCACCTCTACGCTGCGGCTGTCGGGCCAGGAGGGAGAGAGCGATGCCAGTCCGTTCACTCGGGTATCTCAGAATCGGGACAGAAGACGTCGAGGGTTGGCGCACTTTCGCCGGCGAGTTTCTGGGGATGATGGCGGTCGACGGCGCCGACCCGGCATCGCTGTACTACCGCATGGACGATTTCCCGGCCCGGCTAGTCGTCTCCCCCGCCCCCCAGGCCGAGGTGCAGGCCATCGGCCTCGAGGTGCTCGGCCGCGAGGAACTCGACGAGTTGGTGGCCGCGGTGGAGGCGCGCGGCGTCAAGGTCACGGCGCGGGACGCGAGTGAGTGCCAGGACCGGCGCGTCACCGGTGCCGTCTTTTTCGATGATCCGGCCGGAAACCCACTGGAGCTGTTCTACGGGCCGGCGCTCAGCCACCAAGCGGTGGTCATGCCGGCCGTCACCGGCTTCGTCACCGGCCGCCAAGGCATGGGCCACGTGGTGGTCACGGCGCCCGAGAGCCAGCCCGCCTACGACTTCTACACCCAGGTACTCGGCTTCCAGGGCCGCAACACCATGCGGCTGCCGGCCGCGCCGGCGCCCGACGGCAGCCCCCGCTTCGAGACCCTGTGGTTCCTCGGCTGCAATCCCCGCCATCACACGGTCGGTATCCTGCCGCTGCCCGGACCGGCCCGGCTCATCCACTTCATGGTGGAAGGGGCGACCCTCGACGACGTGGGCCGGGCGTGGGACCGGGCCGAACGCTTGCAGGTGCCGGTGATGCAGACCATCGGGCGGCACACCAACGACCGGATGGTGTCCTTTTACGTCATCAGCCCCGACGGGTTCGCCGTCGAGTTCGGCTTCGACGGCCTCCAGGTGGAGGGGGACGAGCCCGTCTACGAGATCACCGAAGGCGCCTTCTGGGGCCACAAGTTCATCAACACCCCCAAGCTGTAGACACCGTCAGGACCGTCGGCGGGCCACGAAGACCGGGATCTGGCGGTCCGTCTTGGTCTGGTACTCGGCGTAGGGCGGGTAGGCAGCCACGGCTCGCTCCCACCACTCGGATCGCTCCGGCCCGGACACCTCCGTCACCTCGACGGCCACGGGCTCGGCGCCGTCCTGGATGGTCACGGCAGCCGGACCGGCCTTGAGGTTGTAATACCAGACGGGATGGTCCGGGGCGCCCCCCTTGGACGCCACCAGGGCATAGACACCGTCATGCTCGACGCGCATCAGCGGGGTCTTGCGCACCTTTCCGCTTTTGTTGCCGCGGGTGGTCACGATCACGATGGGGAGCCCGGTCTCCAGCAGGGTGTTGGCCCGCTGGCCGCGGGACCGTTCGTATTCGTCCACCTGATCGCGGACCCACTGGGCCGGGCTGGGCTCGTATTCACCTTCGATGGGCATGCCCGGATCCTATGGTGCAGCGGCTATGCCGGGCCGCGACAAACTGTCGTCATCGCCAACGACGCGACGTCCCGCCGGATGAAGCTCCGGCCCGAGGATCTGGCCGATGCGGTGGGCCGGACCATCCCCGACGTGGCGGCCCCGGGCTTACGGGTGTTGTTCTGTGGCATCAATCCGGGACTGGTGTCCGGCGCCCTGGGACAGCATTTCGCCCGGCCGGGCAACCGCTTTTGGAAAGTGCTCTACGCGTCGGGGCTCACCGATCGGCTGGTGGCGCCGTCCGAACAACAGGTGCTGCTCGACTACGGACTCGGCATCACCAATCTGGTGCCGGTCACGTCCAGGGCGGCGAGCGACCTCACGGCCGCCCAACTCCGCCACGGCGCCACCGCGCTCGAACGGAAGGTGGCCTCCCTGCGGCCGAGGTTCGTGGCGGTGCTGGGGATGCAGGCCTATCGCAGCGGGTTTCGCCGCCCGGGAGCCACCATTGGCCTCCAGCCGGACAACCTGGCGACATCCCATGTGTGGTTGTTGCCGAACCCGAGCGGCCTGCAGGCCCGCTACGGCTTCCAGGAGATGGTGGCGATGTTTGCCGAGCTGCGGCGCGCCGCCTACTCGGCGGTGACGTCCAGCGACACCTCGATGTTGCCGCGGGTGGCGTTCGAGTAGGGGCACACCTGGTGGGCGGCCTCCACCAACTCGAGGGCGGTGGGGCGCTCGAGCCCCGGAAGCTCGGCCTCGACGGCGGCGGTGAGACCGAATCCGCCGGAACCGTTGGGGCCGATCCCGATGCGAACGGTGACCGCCGATTCGCTCACGTCGACCTTCCGCTGGCCGGCCACCACCTTGAGGGCACTGTGGAAACAGGCCGCGTAACCGGCGGCGAACAGCTGCTCCGGGTTGCTGGCGGCGCCGCCAGGACCGCCCATTTCCTTGGGGATCGCCAGCTGCAAGTCCAGCACCCCGTCCGACGACGTCACTCGACCTTCCCGCCCACCCCACGCCGTCGCCTCGGCTTGGTACAGCACATCCATGGCGCGCTTCCTTTCGGCTTGATTGCTACGGGAGTCAACGCAGGACGGTGGGGCGGTGTTCCGCCGGGTAACGGTACGGGCCGCCGTCGCTCTACGCTCGCCACATGTGCCGCAACATCACCACGCTGCGCGGGTTGGAACCCGTCGCCACGAGGGAGGAGATCGAGGCCGCCGCCCGCCAGTACGTGCGGAAAGTGAGCGGGGTCCAGACCCGGTCGTCGAACACCGACGCCGCCTTCGAACGCGCCGTCGCCGAGGTGGCGGCGGCCACTACGGCGCTCCTCGCCGAGCTCCCGCCCCGCCGGCAGCCCCCGCCGACCTTGCCGCCCCTCCGCCGGATCGCTGCTCGCCGGGCGTGAAATCCACCTGCCGCC
>DASXZS010000160.1:0-5344 GCA_036501785.1 Acidimicrobiales bacterium
GTGCGCTGGGACGCAGGACGGGTGGACCGCCATATTGACCGCCTGCAGACTGTCGCCCGGCAGGCGGTGATGCAGAGCCGGGGCTGGTGGCTCCCCGAGGTGGTAGGGGTCGAGCCGGTCGACGCCCTGATCAGCGGGACGGGCGTCGCCATCGCCGCCCCCGGGGGTGACCCGCCCAGCCTCGAGTTCCCCACGGTGCTGGTCGGACCCGAAGGGGGTTGGAGCCCAGCTGAGGAGCAGTCCGCGCCAGCGGCCGTGGCCCTGGGGCCGGGCATCCTACGCACCGAGACGGCGGCGGTGGCCGCCGGCGTCCTGCTCGCGGCCTTCCGGACCGGGTTGGCCCAGGTGGCCCCATAGCCTCGATGCGCGAAGGTGGAGATGTGGCGCCGTTCGGGGTGTACGTGCACGTGCCGTTCTGCGTCCGCCGGTGCGACTACTGCGCCTTCGCCACTTGGACCGACCGCCACCACCTTACCGTCCCATATGTCCGGGCCTGCGAGCGGGAGCTCGTCCGGGCCGTGGCCGATGGGATGCCGCCGGCTTCGTCGGTCTTCTTCGGCGGCGGGACGCCATCCCTGCTCGCGCCGGAGCTATTGGCCGGCATTCTGGCGGCGACCCCGCGTGAGCCCGGCGCGGAGGTAACGGTTGAGTGCAACCCCGAGACCGTCGACACGGCCAAGCTGCGTGGGTATCGAGACGCCGGCGTGACGCGGGTGTCGTTTGGCGTGCAGTCGATGACCCCTCACGTGTTGGCGGCCCTCGGCCGCCTGCATGACGCACCGGCCGTGCCGCTGGCAGTCGCCGCCGCGTCCGCAGCCGGTTTCGCTACGACCTACAGCGTCGACCTCATCTTCGGAGGCGCGGGCGAAGGCCTCGCAGACTGGTCCGCGACCCTCGCCGCGGTGCTGGCCCTCGACCCGCCTCCGGCCCATGTCAGCGCCTATGGATTGACAGTCGAGCCGGGAACGCCGCTGGCGGCCGACGCGGCCCGCCACCCCGATCCCGACGACCAGGCCGAGAAGTACGAGCTGGCTGACGAGTTGCTGGCCGCGGCGGGGCTCGAGTGGTACGAGATCTCCAACTGGGCTCGCCCCGGCGCCGAGTGCCGGCATAACCAGCTGTACTGGGCCCAAGGGGACTACCGCGGTGTCGGGTGCGCGGCCCACTCCCATGCCCGCACCGACCATGGGGCCCGGCGCTGGTGGAACGTGCGGACGCCTGAGCGCTACCTCGACCGGATGGCGGCCGGGGTGTCCCCCGAAGCGGCGGGCGAGGATCTCGACGCCGGCACCCGCCGGCTGGAAGCCGTGCAACTTGCGCTCCGTACGCGAGACGGCGTGCCGATTGACGCTCTGCCCGGCTGGGCGGATGACCCGGCGCTGGCGTCGCTGGTGGAGCCGGCAGGACTCGGCCGGCTGGTGCTGACCCGGCGAGGGCGACTGCTAGCCAACGAGGTGGCGCTGCGCTTGCAGGTCTAGGCCGAGGCCGCCGGCGGTCAGGTCTTACGCCGGGGCCGAGTCAGCACGAACCGGGTGGCCATGATCACCAACGCGACGAAGAAGCCAGCCCCGGACAGGGCCGCGAAGACGGGGCTGACGTGGGCGCTCTGCGTCTTGGTGCGGAGCGGCAGAGTTGAGGGCGGCACCGAGAGGTGGCCACCGATGGGGGCGATGGTGGTCGAGGAGGTGGTCGTCGTGGGCGCGGTCGTGGCGGGCAGCGTGCGGATCGGGAAGCGACGAGTCGTCGGCAGAGGCGCCGGGGGCAAGGGGATCGTTGCGGGGGGCAGCGTGGTGGGAGGGGGGGTGGTGGTCGAATGCACCGGCCGTGTCGTGCCGGTGACGCTGGTGGACGTATGCCGGACAGCGGTGGTCGGCGTAGCCGCCGCCGACGGCATCGGTGCCGCACTCGGAGCGATGATGCCCGTCATGATCACCGCGGCGGCCGTGGCGCCCACGGCCGCCTTGAACGCGGACACCAGCCAGCCGGGCACAGCTACCAGTCTGGCGGCTGCCCACTTGCGGCGGGGGACGCCGGTGTCAGCGGCACCACCACTCGATCACCTGGCAGGAGGAGGTTGGGGTCTCCAGGGTCGGGCAGCCAAGCCCGGTTGGCTTCCACCACTCGCCACCAGTACCGGGCCAGGTCGTCGAGGTCGGGAGGGCGACCCCAGGCGTGCGAGAGGGTGGCTGCCGCGATCGACCACAGGTCGTCGCCCGGGCGGACCGTCCACCACCCGCCGCCGATTGGTGCTTCTGGCGTCGCCGGCGCGGTAGACGACAACGGCCGGCGGATGGGCGTCAGGCGGGGCACGGCTCTTGGTGCGTGGACCGGTCCGGTGTTGCTGTGCGGTCGCGGGCCGGCGGGTGCAGTGGTGCGACGGGCCGGTGGGCTGCCAGGTTCGGCGTCGCGCCGGGTCGGCGGCGCGGCCGGTCCGACGTTGCGCCTGGTCGGTGGCGCGGCAGGTCCGAGTTTGCGCAGGGTCGGTGGGCCGGCCGGTTCGGCGTCGCGCCCGAGCGGTGCGCCGGCCGGCCCGAGCCAGCGGAGGACCGGGCTACCGGCGGGCACCGACGGCATCGCGGGTGCGCCGGCGCCCGGGCCCTGATCGGTGGCGGCCAGCGCAGGATCGGCGGTCGCGGCCGAAACGGCAGCCCAGGTGGTTGCCCCGGACACGGCAAGGGCGATTCGTAGGCCCGGCAGGTGGCCGCGGACCAGCGCGGCGGTCAAGCTGACCGACCGCAGGGCGGCCGCCGACAAGACGACTATCGACAGCCCGCACAGGTAACAGCCAACCCAGAAGAGGGCTTGGCGAGCTGTCGCAAACGACGCCACCACTGGCCCACGAGTCCGCCACCACGTCAGGTAGTCCTCGGGACGTGACCAGGGCACCGCGCCCAGAGGCCCATCGCCGAGACGGTCGAGCCAGAAGGTGGCGCCGGCCAGGCCCATCCAGCGAGCGAGCCCGCTCAGCCGCCTCATCGACGGGGAGCCTCCACGACGACAGGCGGGGCGGCCAGCCGCCATACATCCAACCGATCGCACCCGGACCCCTGCACCTGCACCCGGAGGCTGGTGGCGGCGAGGATCCGGGCGGCCAGGCGGCCCGGTTCGGGGCGCGCCGGCCCCGGCCAAGTGGCGAACACCCAGACCGTGCCCGTGGCGGGCTGCAGCACCGCGGGGGTCGCGACCGGCCCGCACCACCAGCGACCTACCACGACGACATCGCCCGGCTCGCTGACCTGGTACCGCCCGGTGGCAGTGAGGAGGACGCCGCCCGTGGTCGGGATCGGACCGCATCCGTCGTCGACGGCCGGGCAGGGCCCCACCACCGGGCGTTGCCGAGCGCGGGGCCCGCCATGGGCCGCGCCCAAGTGCACGGCGATCAGGCCTGCCACCAGGACGAGCAAGCCCAGCCCGAGGGCGGTGGCGATCCGCACCCTCCGAGGCCGCTCAGCCGCCGCGGACCGGTCGATCGGCGCGGGCCGCTCAGCCGCCGCGGGCCGGTCAGCCGCCGCGGGCCGCTCAGCCGCCGCGGGCCGCTCAGTCGCCGCGGGCCGGTCAGCCGCCGCCGGGGGTCTGGTAGATCCGCCAGCCAGGTCGGGTAGCCGGGCGTCCGGAACGGTGGTGACGAGTTGCTTGGCCAGCCACCGGGCGTCGCGGCAGCGGTGCTGGTGGCCCGGTCCCGCCGCCGCCCGCAGGTCTCGGACCAAGCGGGAGGGACCCCCGGGCGGCAGCGACTGCAACAGCAGCCGGGCCAAGGCCCGGACGTCCTCTCGCCGCAGGACGTCCGCGCGCCCCGACGCCGCGGTCCAGGCGGCCTGGCCGAATCCGCACAACACCGGGCGGCCTTGGGGGTCGAGCACCACATGGGCGGGCTCGATGGCGCCGTGGCTGACTCCGAGGTCGTGCAAGTCGGCCACAGTGATCGCCAGGGCGGCGCCCAGCCCGGCGACGATCTCGATGGTCGGGAGCGGTACGGCGCTTAGGACCGGGCCGCCGACCCGGCGCAGAACCAGCGCAGCCGGCGGATCGGCACCCTCGACATCCACCAGCTGGACGACTCCGGGGTGGGCGATGGCCCGCAAGAGGGCGGCCTCGTGGCCGAGGCGCCGGCATTCGTCGGCGGTCCGGGCCCGCTTACTGATCAGATCTGGTGCCGGTCCACACATCACATCCATCAACCAGGAAACTACCTCTATCAGCCTTGGTTAACAACAGACTCATTGGATGTCATCTAAAAATATCTGGTTCCTACCCCTTGTTTTAGACAGAACGGCGTGGCTAGGTTTCGCGTATGGCGGGCTGGGTGGTCGGGCCATGTCGGATGAGGGGAGCGGCACCTTGGTGACCTCTGCCGCGGCGTCGCAATGGATCTCGCCCCTGCGGGCCATCGAACGGGCCGCCCAAGAGGAGGCCAAAGAACGGGCCCTGGACATGACCGCGCCAGGGGCGCGCCAAGAGCTGCGGGCGGTGCTCGGTGAGCAGGTCACCCGCTGGCGGGTGGAGTACCGCAAGGGGCAGCGGCCGCACGACATCGCCGACCCAGACGCGGCGGTTGAGCGGGCCTTGCGGAACCTGACCGGGTACGGGCCGCTCGAGCCCTTACTCGCGGATCCCGACGTGTGGGAGATCATGGTCAACGGACCGGACTCCATTTTCACCAAACGACATTCCGGCGCCGGGGGCTACCACCACGAGGTCTTCCACGACGACGACCACGTCCTGCGGGTGCTGACCAAGATCCTCGATGACGCCAGCCGTTCGCACCGCAAGCTGGACCCGGCCGAGGGCTTGCAGGACGCCCAGCTCGACACCGGGGCCCGGCTGCACATCGTGCATTCCGACGTCGGGCGAGATGGCCACGTGCTCGTCAATATCCGAAAGTTCTCCGGCGTGGTGCACCGCTCCCTCGGCGAGCTGATCGAACGGTGCATGCTCGATGCCCCGGCAGCCCGCTTTTTGGAGGCAGCGGTGCGCAGCGGGCTGTCCGTGCTCGTCGCCGGCGCCCCGGGCTCGGGCAAGACAACGTTGTTGAGTTGCCTGGCGGCCGAGCTGGACCCCAGCCTCCGGGTGGTGGTAGCGGAGGAAGTATTTGAAACGGACATTCCGCTACCCAACGTTCGCCAATGTGTATGCAAACGTCTGTTCGGATTTGCCCGCTAGAGCACTACCGCAGCGTCTCGATGGTCTCGTCGATCCGTGGGAGCGGCATCATGCTTCGCCCGGGGGAACTGAGCTGCGCCCACTGCAGGCTCACCTTCCCCACCTGTGAATGCATTCACATAGCAGGTCACGGATTGAGGGGAACGATCCCAAATCGGGCGTTTACGCATATCTCCGGGCGGGG
>DASXZS010000161.1:0-2909 GCA_036501785.1 Acidimicrobiales bacterium
ACGTCGCGCACGACCCGGCCGAGGCCGCCGTGACCGCGCGAGCCGGAGAACACGACCCGGCTGACCCAGCCGGGGATCTTGACCAGCACCCAGCACAGGCAGGCCGAGACGAGGAGGTCGACGAGGCCACCGGTCGAGGCGATCCCGAGATTGGCCGCGCCGCCCGAGGCCAGGAACACCCGCAGAGCGGTGACCAGCACCAGGGACTGGGCGACCTGGACGGCCAGGGTGCCGGCGAAGGCTCGCCACCACAGCTTGGCCAGGCCCTCGGTCTGGGGTAGGGCGTGGCAGACCAGGCAGATCGGGGCGGCCACGATGAGCAGGATGACGAGGGCCAGGCGGACGATGTAGGTGGCGAGCAGCACGATCGCCAGGACGGCGACGACCCCACCCAGCAGGACGACGAAGATGCCGCCATCGGCGAGCGAGCCGAGGACGAGCTGGCGGAGGACGACTGCGGCCTGGGACGGATCGACGCCCTGGCCGAGGACCGCCTGGGAGAGCGAGTCGGCCGTCGAGATAGCGAGCCCGGCCAGGCTGAGGCTGGCGTTCACGGCTACCGCGGCGACGACGATGCGGGGCAGGACGTCCTTGATGGCGGTCCGAGTCTGGATGGTCTCGTGGCCCATGACGATCGCCCCGCCGACGAGGACGAACAGGACCAGGAAGGCGTCGGCGATGCCCTCGGTCATCTGCCACAGCTGGCCGACCCGGGACTGCGCGGTGACGTTGGGGGTGGCGAGCAGGGTGTGGCCGAGCAGCGTGAGGATCGGGTCGAGCGCCGAGGTGACGACGTCACGGAACCAGTCGTCGATGGCCGCCTCGATGTGGCCAGTGATGTCGAACAGGCCCGGCGAGGACTGCGTGCCGCCGCTTACGCTGCCGCCGCTGCCCGGAGCGGGCGTTGTCGGGGTGGTCGTATTGCCGGGGCCGACCTGGATGCCCGGTGGCCCCTCGCCCGACGACGACCCGGACCCGGACGTCGTGGTGGTGGTCGAGGCCGAGACGTGGGCGGCGGTCAGCACGACCTCGGACCGCGGCAGGGAGCGCACCTCGGTGCCGTGGGTCTTGGCGCCGTGACCGTTGCCGGCAAGGGCGAGCACGACCACCAGGGCACCGACCGCGAGGAGCAGCCTGGGGTGCTGGGGCCGCCACAGACACAGTCGGATGAAAGGCCGGCTCATCAGCCGCCGACCAGCGAGGCGAGGATGGAGACCAGCAGCGGCGCCAGGATGGCCAGCGCGTAACCGATGCACGCGGACTTGAGGGCGATCTTGGCCTTTTCGACCTGGCCGGGGTCGCCGCCTGCGGTCAGGTAGCGCAGCCCGCCAATGGTCAAGAACAAGGTGGCGACTCCGGCCAGGATGCCGACGATCCAGTTGGTCAGGTTGGAGATCACCCCGCTGAGCGTCGGGCTGCCGCCGGCTGCGAACGCCGGGGGCGCGACGGCGACTAGCAGACCGAAGATGATCAGGGCGGCCAGTCCCAGCCGGCACATCATGGTCGGGGGCCGCCGGGCCAGCCTCCGCAGCAGGCGCCGGGCGGGTCCGGCACGGTCCGGTTGGGTGGGGTTCGGGGGTGTGGGATGTGTCGTGGCGGCCTCCTCGGATCGGGTCCCGGTCGGCGCCCGGGGCATGGTGCGGGGGTCGGCCCGGTCGGTCCGGTCGGGCCGGGTTGGGCACTCTCACCTCCTCGGTGGTGGTGTCGAGCGACGCTGGTCCGGTCGCCGGTCCATTGACAGGCCGTGCCGGGGACGACCCCCACTAGAAGAACAAGGGGTTTCGGCCCTTTTTTCGACAAACTCATCCGGCGGATAGTCGTCAGAGGTGAGCCATTCAGCGAGTATCGATTCAGCTCGACGGCGCCGTTGGTGGCACGCCTTGTAGCCGAGCCCGAGTGCGTTGGCGACGTCGGCCAGGTCGATGTCGCCGATACGGGTGGCGCCGATCAGCTCGGCGTCCGCGGCGCTGAGCACCCCGGCCCGCACGGCCTTGGCGAGGACGAGGTCGGGGTGCCCCCACGGGCGGGGCGGGGCGGCGGAGACCGGTTCGTTGCCGGGGCGGGCGCGCTCGGCCAGTTCGGCGCGAAGAAGCCGGTTGGCGCCGATGCGGGCCAGCCAGCACAACCGCGACGCCAGCCGAGCCCGGCCCGGCTCACAGCTCGCCACCGCGGCCAAGAATGCGGTCAGGGTTTCGGCCTCGATGTCGTCCGCCTTGCCGGGACAGGCCTGAACCAGCGGCCAGGCGGCGCGGCGCAGGCCGGGCAGGAGCACCCCGGCCAGGCCCACCGTCCACTTCCCGCCCTGGGCGCGGGAGCGGACGACGAGCTCGCCGACCACCGCGTCGCGCAGGTCGAAGGGCGTGGAGGGGTGCAGGAGCCTCGCCTTCAGCTCCCCGAGCGGGATGGCCCGATCCGGCAGGCCGGCGACCGTAGCGCCGTCGAGGGCGAGCGGGTTGGGGCCGGTCGCCAGGAGATCGAAGGTCTTCTCCAGGGTGTCGAACGGTGAGTCGGTGAGCCTGCGGCGGGCGGCCATAGGGCAGCTCCTTTCACTGGGAGCCGCCATCGCGCCACGCCGGGTACCCCGGATTGACCCCGAATCGACCCCACCCGGCCGAACCCCGCGGCTACCCAAAATGTGGGGTACTCGCGGGGTGTTCGGACCGGCCCGCCGCGTTCGGGCAGGTCAATGGGGTGGGGTTCCGACTACCCCGAAGTGGGGTACGCCGCGGGCTCACATCGCCCAGACGCCGGAAGAAATTTCTTCGACGAGCCCTCGCGGCGGGGGTGGGGTCGCTGTCGCGGGGCACTACCCCGAAGTGGGGTAGTCGGTACCCCGATGTGGGGTAGTCCGTACCCCGCGGGGTTCGAAGCCGCGGGGTACGGACTCCTGGGGCCGGCCTACCGGGATT
>DASXZS010000162.1:0-8766 GCA_036501785.1 Acidimicrobiales bacterium
CAGGGGCTGCTGCGGAACTCGCGGGGACTGGGCGCGGTGTAGCGGCCGGTCCCGGTTGAGGTGGCGGCGCCGGCGCCAGCGGACGTACTGCCCCGCCGGGCCGGCCCACCCTTGGGGGTGACCCGGCCGGGCGCGTCCTTGGTCTTTCGCGGCATGGCCCCTGATGTTAGGGCGCAACCGGAGCCGGCGGTGGCCGGCGCCGGCGGTGGCCGGCGAGGGCTCCGGCGCCGGCCGCCCGGGGCACCCCTCCAAGTGGCACGCGGCGGGGCGGCGGGTAGCGGCGGGGCGGCCGCGGGCCGGCGCCGTGGTCGGCGGCCGCTTGGCGGTGGGCCGGTGGCAGGCAGCCGGCGGTGGCCGGCGCCGCGGGTAGCCTGCCCGGCGTGGCCCGAGTCCTGGTGATCGACAACTACGACTCCTTCGTCTACAACCTGGTCCAGTACCTCGGGCAACTGGGCGCCGAGCCGCTGGTCTACCGCAACGACGCCATCGACGTGGCTGCCGCCCGGGCCCTGCAGCCGGACGGCCTCCTGGTGTCACCCGGGCCCGGCCGGCCCGAGACCGCCGGCGTGAGCAGCGCCCTCATCGCCGCCCTAGCGGGCGAGATGCCGGTGCTCGGGGTGTGCCTGGGGCACCAGTGCATCGGTGAGGTCTTCGGCGGGCGGGTGGTGCGCACCGAGGTGATGCACGGCAAGACGTCGTCGATCGCCCACGACGGGCGGGGGGTGTTCGACGGGCTGCCGGATCCGCTCACCGCCACCCGCTACCACTCACTGGTGGTGGATGCCGGCGCCATCCCCGCGTCCCTGGAGGTCTCCGCTTGGACCGCAGACGGGACCGTCATGGGTCTGCGCCACCGGGACCTGGCCGTGGAGGGCGTCCAGTTCCACCCGGAGTCGATCCTGACCGAGGGCGGCCACCGGTTGCTGGCCAACTGGCTGGCCGTCTGCGGGCAGCCGGAGGGCCTGGCGGCGGTGCCCGCCAGCCCCCTCTAGCCGGCCCAACGCCCGGAGCCGGCACCGGCGCCCGCCTAGTGCCCTGGGGTGCCGGTGGTCGTCGGGGTCGTCGATGTCGAGGTGCTGGTGCTGGTGTACGACCCGAGCACCACGTTGACCGTCGAGCCCTTGTTGGCCGTCGAGTTGGGCGACGGGCTCTGACTCTGCACGATCCCGTCTTGATGCTTGTCGGTGACCGGTGTGGTGGTGAAGTTGCCGACCAGGCCGGCGGCTTGGAGGGCGGCCCGGGCGGCCGCCTGGGTGTCGTTGGTGAGGTCGGGCACGGTGACCTGCGGGGGACCCGTCGACACGAACACGGTCACCGACGAGCCGGCGGCCACCGAGGCCCCCGCCGGCGGGTCGGTGCGGGTGACCTCCCCGGCGGGGATGTCGGCCGACGGGTCGGTGTCCTGGCTGCCGACCGTCAGCCCCAAGTTGCCCAACGTCGCGCCGGCCTCGCTCGGCGTCTGGCCCACGAGAGACGGGATCTTGACCTGCTGCTTGCCGGTCGACACCACCAGTCGCACCACGGACCCCTTGGCGGCGGACTGGCCGACCGGCGGATTGGTGCTGATCACGTTGCCGGCGGCCACGGTGGGCGAAGCCGCGGGGGTACTCGTCACGACGAAGCCGGCCTGCTGCAGGGTGGCGGTGGCGGCGGCCTGCGGTTGATTGAGGACGTTGGGCACGGTGACCTGCAGGGGCCCGCTGCTGACCAGCAGCACCACCGGTTTGTTGCTGTGCAAGCGCGACCCGGGCGTCGGGTTGGTGGTGATCACATCGCCGCTGGGGACGGTGGCGCTGGTCTGGGGCTGGCTGGTCACGTGGCTGAAGCCCAGCTGGTGCAGTTCGGTGGTGGCCGCGCCAGCCGTTTTCCCGACGACGTCGGACGGCACGGTCAGGGTCTTGGTCGAGTCCCACCACCCCTGCGACCGGCCCACGAAGAACACCAGCACCCCCAGCACCGCCAGGAGCAGGATCAGCAGCGGGACCAGCCACCTGGCGCGCGACGGCCGGTCGATGTCGCCTCCGCCGTAGCCGCCGTTATACGACGTCGGGATGGCGGTGGTACGGGCGACGCCCTGCACCCGAGTCGCGTCCGCTCCCAGCGCCGACGCCGCGGTGGCGCCACCGACCGCGGCGACCACCCGGGTGGGCTCGGCCGCGGCCGCCAGCGGCTGGCCTTGCACGAAGCGCACCAGGTCGGCGCGCAGCTCCTCGGCGCTCTGGTAGCGGGCTGCCGGTTCTTTGGCCAGGGCCTTCATGACGATCGCTTCGAACCCGGCCGGGACGGCGGGGTTGAGGACGCTCGGCGGGACGGGCTCTTCTTTGACGTGCTTGTAGGCGATGGACACCGGGCTGTCGCCCGCGAAGGGCGCTTTCCCGGTAACCATCTCGTAGAGCACCACCCCGAGCGAGTACACGTCGCTGCGGGCATCGACCGGGAAGCCCTGGGCCTGCTCCGGCGAGAAGTAGGTGGCCGTTCCCATGACCGAGCCCGTCTGGGTCAGGTCGTCGGCGGCGCCGGCGCCTATCGCCCGGGCGATGCCGAAGTCGGCCACCTTGACCTGCCCGGAGTTGTTGATCAGCACGTTCCCCGGCTTGACGTCGCGGTGGATCACGCCCCGGTGATGGGCGAAATCGAGAGCCGCGGCCACGTCGGCGCCGATGGCGGCGGCCCGGGCCGCCTCGATCGGCCCGTCCCGCAGCAGCGAGGACAGGGTGCGCCCGTCGACGTACTCCATGACAATGAAGTAGGTGTGCTCGCCCTGACCCCAGTCGTAGATGGAAACGATGTTGGGGTGAGACAGATTGGCGGCCGCCTTGGCCTCCCGCCGGAAGCGCTCCACGAAGGCCCGGTCGACGGACAGCTCGGGGAACAGCACTTTGAGGGCGACGGGTCGATCGAGGAGCAGATCCCGGGCCAGGTACACCTGGGCCATCCCACCCCGCGCGATGTGGTTGACCATTTCGTAGCGGTCACTGAAGACCTGCTGGGAGGACATGCGAACCTTCAGACTAGGGGGACGTAGGGGCAGGGACGGGTGCAGCACCGCCGCCAGCAGCCCCGGCCAGATAGGCCTGGATCATGGCTTTGGCGATGGGGGCGGCCAGCGTGCCGCCCTGGTACTCGTTGGCGGAAGGCTGGTTGGGCAGCAGTACCGCCACGGCGATGGTGGGGGCCGCGGCGGGCGCGAACGCCGCGAACCAGGCGTCGATCTGCCCGGTTCCGGTCTGGGCCGTTCCGGTCTTGGCCGCCACGGCCACGCCCGGTATGCGGGCTCCGGCGCCGGTGCCGCGGGGGTTGTTGACCACTGAGAGCATGAGTTGGGTGACTTGGCCGGCGGTGGCCGGAGAAGTCGCTTGCAGCCAAGGTTTGGCCTGGTAGGTGCTGACCACCTGGTTCTGGGAGTTGGTGATGTGGCCCAGCACGTGCGGTGTCATGATGGTGCCGCCGTCGGCGATGGCGCTGGCCGCCATGGCCATCTCCAGTGGGGTGGCCTGCACGTTTTGCTGGCCGATGGCGGAGAAGGCCAGGCCGGGCAGGTCCTGGGCGAAGCTGGCCGCCGGCGGGAAGTTGGACTGGGCTGCGTACGGCAGGTCGATGGGCGGGGTCTGGTCGAAGCCGAAGCTGTGGGCCTCGTCGGACAGCGAGGTGGCGCCCAAGTCCAGCCCCACTTGACCGAAGCCGGTGTTGCACGACACCGTGAACAGCTCCAGCAGCTGTCCGCCACAGGTCTCGCCGGCAAAGTTGTGCAGCAGGTTGGTGGTCTGCGGCAACGGCAGCGCCGACAAGGTGGGGTACACCTTGGTGGCCAGGGCCGGTTGGTGATCGAAGACTGCTGCCGAGTCGATGATCTTGAACGTCGAGCCGGGGAAGAACCGTTGCCGGTACCCGGCGGGGGAGAGCACCCCGCCCGCCGAGGTCGTCAGGGTCTTGTAGTTGGCCTGCACCTTCGTCAGGTCGTGCCCGGACAGCAGGTTGGGGTCGAACGTCGGGTTGGAGTACATGGCCAGGATGGCCCCGGTCCGGGGGTCGAGGGCGACCACCGAGCCCACCCGGCCCGCCAGCTGGGCCTGGGCCACCTTCTGCAGCTTGTCGAGCACCGTCAAGGTGATCGACTGGCTGTGGTCGTGGTTGGCCAGCAGGTTGCGCAGCTGGCTCAGGCTGGTCGGCAGCTTGAACGGACTGCTCGATCCGGTCAGCACCTTGTCGTAGGTGCGCTCGGCTCCGTCCGAACCATAAGTAAAGGAGAAGAACCCGGTGATCTGCTCGAACAACGACCCCGTCGGGTACTGGCGCAGGTACTTGAACTGATCGTTCGTCGGCACCGAGGTGGCCAGGGTGGTCCCGTCGGCGGTGACGATGTCGCCCCGCTTGGTCGTGTACTCCTTGACGACGGCCCGGCCGTTGAGCGGGTTGGCCTCGAGCGCCGGGGCATGGACGATCTGCAGCCAGTTGAGCTGGACGAACAGGACCACGAACAGGACCATGATGGCGATGCCGATCAGCCGGATCTGCCGGTTCACGCCGCCGCCTGGCCGATCAGCGCACCCGCGGCGTCGTCACGCAGGAGCGGCGGGGACTCGGTGTCATGTGAAATACGCAGCAGCAGTGCCAGCAGGATGTAGTTGGCGATCAACGACGATCCGCCGTAGGACACGAACGGCAGGGTGATCCCGGTCAAGGGGATCAACCGGGTCACGCCGCCGACGATGACGAAGGTCTGCACCCCTATGATCAGGGACAGCCCAGTGGCCAGCAGCTTCTCAAACGGACGGTCACAGCGCAGCGCCACCCGCAGGCCGGTTCCCACCATCAGCAGGTACCCGAACAGCATCGCAGACGCGCCTACCAGCCCCAACTCGTTCGCGATCACCGCGAAGATCAGGTCCGTCGACGCTTCGGGGATGTGGCTGGCGTTGCTCTGGCCCGGGCCCTCGCCGAACAACCCCCCGGCGGCGATGGCGAACCAGCCCTGGATGAGCTGGTAGCCAGACGTGGAGGCGTGCGCCCACGGGTTGAGCCAACCCTGGACGCGGGTCTTGGCGTGGCCGATGACCTTGAGGGACAGGTAGCTACCGAAGCCGAAGAGGATGGCCCCCAGGCCCAGGAAGTAGGCCCGGCCCGTGGCGACCCACAGCATGCCGATGAACAGGGCGAAGAAGAGGAAGGACGAACCGAGGTCGTTTTCCGAGAGGAAGATCAGCAGCGACAGTCCCCAGGCCGCCAGGATCGGGGCCAGGTAGCGGGGGTCGAGGACCAGGAACCGGCCGATGCGCCGGGTGGCCTGGCTCAGCAGATCGCCTCGCTCCACCAGGACCGAGGCGAAGAAGACCGCCAGGGCCAGCTTGGCGATCTCGCCGGGCTGGAAGTTGAAGGAGCCGACGTGGATCCACAGGCGCGCCCCGTTGATGTCCTCGCCGATCCCGGGGGCGAGTGGCAGCAGCAGCAGGACGATGCCAGCGAAGGCGAAGCTGTACCGGTAGCGCTCCAGGTCCCGGGCCCGGCGCACCACGAGCAGGGTGGCCACGAAGGACGCGATGCCGAGGGCCGTCCACACTGCCTGCAGCCGGGCTTCGTGGCTGGAGAGGCGGGCGATGAAGACGTAGCCGATCCCGTTGAGCAGGCCCGCGGTGGGCAGCAGGATGGGGTCGGCGTTGGGGGCCAGCCGGCGCATGGCCAGGTGGGCCACCAGCAGCAGGGCGAAGATGATGCCGAGGAAGGGTCCGATGTTGGCCGGCAGATTGCCGGCTTTGCCGAACCCGGCGAGGGCGTACAGGCCTCCCGTCAGCAGCACCACCAGGAGGATGAGGCCCAGTTCCGTCCGTCGCCTCGCCGGGACCGGAGTGCTGCTCACGTGGTCGGGGGGGTGGTGGATCGGGATTTCGGGGGCGGCTGGGGCGTCGGGCGGGCGGCGGCTTGGGCTGCCTGCTGTTCGGCCACCAGCGCATGGACGAACTGGCGGGCCGAGGACAGGCTGGGCTCGTCCTGGCCCGCGGTCAACGTCGGGATGTGGCGGGACTCGACATCGGCTGTGGTCACGTTGGTGGCGTCCGCGATGGTGGGCCGAAACCACAGCACCCCACCGGGACGACCCTGGAAGATGGTGATGCGGTCGGCGCGCAGCCCGACATAATAGGCGGCCCGGGCGTACCACCCGATGCCCGCTGCGCCCAACCCCAGCAGCACGATGAGCAGGCCGACGAACCCCACCACCCGAAGCGTGATGATGGATCGCTTGGCGGTGGGCTTGGCCTCGATCGCGGCCGGGTGGACCGGAGGCGCCGCGGGGACGGCCGTGGTGAGGTCGCTGTCTTTTTCCTCCCTCGGTGCGACGACATCAACCACCACGACCGTGATGTTGTCGTTGCCGCCCCGTCGTTTGGCCTCGTCCACCAATTCCTGGGCGGCCTCCTCTGGATCGGCGAGGCGGCGCAGCAGCGAGGCGATCTGGTCGTCGTGCAGTTCCCGCGGCAGGCCGTCGCTGCAGAGCAGGAAGCGGTCGCCGGGGTGGGCGTCGAGCATGAAGAGATCGACCGGCACCTCCGGGTCGACGCCCAAGGCTCGGGTCATGATGTTGCGGCGCGGGTGGTACTCCGCCTCCTCCTTCGACAGCCGCCCCTCCGCCAGCAGCTCGGCGACCAGGTTGTGGTCGGACGTCACTTGGCGCAGCTCGCCGTCGTGGAGCAGGTACAGGCGGGAGTCGCCGATGTTGATGACGGCCAGGCGCCCGTCGGCGACCGGGGCCAGGGCGACGAGGGTGGTGCCCATGCCCCGCATCTCCGGGTTGGCCTCGGCCTGCTCCCACACCGCCCGGTTGGCCTCCTGGGCCGCCTCGATCAGATCCTCCGGCGTGGGCGTGCCGGCCGCCGAGAAGGCGTCGCGGAGGCGTTCGATGGCGGTGGCCGACGCCACCTCGCCGGCAGCCGCGCCGCCCATTCCGTCAGCCACCGCGAACAGGTGGGGGGCGACCAGCAACTCATCCTGGTTGTTGGACCGCACCAGGCCGACGTCGGTCGCCGATCCGGCCTGCAGCTCCATCACGGGCGGACTTCTAACGTGGTCTTGCCGATCTGGAGCTGGTCGCCCTGGTGCAGGGCGATCGCCGCGGTGACCTTCTTGCCGTTGAGGTAGGTGCCGTTGGTGGATCCGAGGTCCTCCACGAACAGGTCGCCGTCTCGTCGGAAGACCCGGGCGTGCAGTTGCGAGACGAAGGTGTCATCGGGCAGCGCCACCCCGCAGCCGACCGCTCGACCCACGGTGAGCTCCTCACCGAGGGCGAACTCCTGCCCCTGGCGTTCGGGGGGTTCGAGGACCACCAGCCGCTCGCGGCCTGTCTGATGCTGGCGCCTTCCGCGGGACGGTGCCGGCGGATTCGCTGCCGCGGACAGGGGACCGGCCGGGATCGGGGCCGGCTTGGGCTCGCGCAGTTCGATCCACACGGCGCGCAGCACCCGCAAGAAGAACAAGTACAGCACGGCGAGGAAGATGTACTTGAGGAACGTCAACAGCTGGTCGGACACGGGCCGCCGGAGTGTCCTAGCCTCGCTCGAACCGGATGGTGGTGGCGCCAACCGTGACGGTGTCACCATCCCGGAGGGGCTGGACCCCGGAGATGGTGATCCCATTGACCTTGGTGCCGTTGGTGCTGCCCATGTCGGCCACCTCGTAGTCGGTGGCGGCGCCGGGGGCCCCACCTCCCGGCCGGGGTCGGAACTCGGCGTGGTATCGGCTGACATTGGGGTCGGCGAGCACCACGCCGGCGTCCGGCAGCCGGCCCACCACCAGCGGCTTCGCCCCCAACTCCACCTTGCGGCCGTCGGGCAGGACCAGGTTGGCCTTGGTGGACTCGGTCGCCCGCACCATCTCACCCGACACCAGGACCATCCCGGCCGTCAGGTCCGGGTCGGTTTCCATGACGACGGTCACCGGCCCGAGGAACACGTAGTTCTCGGCGGCGGCGTGGTCCTGCGCCACCGCCACCAGCTCGGAGATGAGCTCGCTCTCGATGGGGGCGAACCGGGACCGGTCGCTCTCGGAGAGCACCACGGTGAACTGGTTGGGGGTGATGGTGCCCCGCGGCGCGATGGTACGGCGCAGGTCCATCTCCCGTGTCAGCCGGCGGCCGATCTCGACGGGTTGAAGCCCGCTACGGAAGGCCCGGGCGAAGACGCCCTCGACCATGCGCTCGAGGCGCCGCTCGAACTGTTGAAGTCCCATGGAGTGTATTGAGCGTACTCGGGACTGGCAAAGGCCCGGCGGCACGCCGCTACACTGAGACTCCCACTCGGGCGAGTGGCGGAATTGGCAGACGCGCAGGATTCAGGTTCCTGTGTCCGAAAGGATGTGGGGGTTCAAGTCCCCCCTCGCCCACGCGGTGACCTGGGGCCCAGAGCGACAGGTTGGCCGGGTCAAGGTAAGGTAGAAGGTGAGGAGGGGCGCGGGGTGGTCTGCTGTGCGGGCCGGTTGGGCGCCAGCGGGCCGGTGCGGGCGGGCCGGGGGTCGAGAGGATTTCTGTGTTTTCTCTTTTAGGTGCTTTGGGCCGGACGTGACGGCGGTGAAGTCCGAAATAGGAGCGTTTATCTTGACAGTCGTATTTTCCGGATTTAAGGACGTTGCACAACGGAGAGCTCCTGTAGTAGCGCTGACAGTAGTGACCCCTAGCCCTCGCCGGGCCCAGCGAACGAGGTTCGGGACGGCCGCCCTCACCACCGACCGGATATGACGAAGACGCTCGCTGTGCCGCCCAGCCCCGATCGTCGCTCGCCG